>CAYWSC010000416.1:0-2031 GCA_964460695.1 Hadarchaeota archaeon (SeqCode) | reverse complement strand
TCCACTCGTTCTTCCCCAGCGACTGGGACAGCAGCATCTCGGGATATACGTCCCACCTGTCTATGACCGGCGACTGGCGGAAGACGTAACCCCTGAGAAGGGTTATGTACAGCGTCCTATCGGGATCGTCCTTCGCCTCGTACTCCCTTATCCCGTCGTTTATGATGGCAAGCCCGACCTTTCCATCGTTCAGGTCGACGAACCGGTGGTGGGGGTATGTTGGGTTCTCCCTGTTGTAGTAGGGGTTGTCCGGCCCGCGCTCTATCTCCCTGCTGATGACGTCGAAGGCAGCCTCGGCGTGGGAATGGGTGGCCGAGAGCCTCGTCGGGAAGGCGACTCTGAGCCGGTGGTTCTTACACGGGTTGTCAAAGGAGGTGTGGACCTCGAGGTACTTCTGCCCCTTCCTCAAGGTAAACACGCTGGTTATCTCAACTGCCTTTCGGTGCTCGCTCCTCCTCGTGCCCTGCTCGTCCTCGACGATTCCCTCCGGTATCATCATCCTGTACGTCACCCTGTACCTGGCAAGCAGAGGTCCTTCTTCCTCTAGGGATATCTCGGCGGGCGTCCCGAGGGTCGTGATCACCTCGTCGAAGTCTGGTGTCATGTGTATCCAGGAATGGCCCGTCTCTCCACCGTCCTCAAGGTAGTGAAGCCCGGTGAATACGTGCCCTGTTGGCTTGTGGGTGATGTCGAGGGTTCCATTGTCGTTTATCTTCACCTTGAGGTACTCGTTCTCCATGACGTTCTGTGCCGTAACAAGGGTCTCCATACTCCCGGCTTCCTCCTCCTCGTGCTTGACGAGATAGGTCTTGTATCCGAAGGCCGGGATGTCGTCCACCCAGAGGTGGAGTTTGACCCTCTCCGACCTCAGCTCGAGGCTGATGTCCTGGAGATTCCTCACGAGCGTCCCGTACGGGAAGGAGGTCACCCTCTGGTACTGCATCTTCCTGCCGTCGGGAGAGAGGATGGAAAACGCCTTGTAGAAGCACTCGTAGGGGAGGTCTACGTAGAGCGTGACGACCTCCGATCGTGGGAAGGGACACGGGTTGAAGACCGTCAAGACGCTTTCTCTGATGTCGACGTCGGATGTGTCGATCCTCTTCTGTATCGCCTGGAAGCCGCGTCGCATTAGTCCCTGGGAGAGTATGTCCACCTGGTCGAATCTGTAAAGCATGTCCTTCTCCATCTGGTCTATGCCTGCCCCGCATATCGTGTCGTGGGGGTGGTTCTTCAGCAGGTACTTCCATGCCATCTGGAGAGGCCCGGTCTGGTACTCCTCGCCCAGGGTCCATGCGATGGCCTGGAAGGGCTCGGCCCACCTCTGGAGCCAGTTTTCGGCCTGGTTGTTCCTCCTCTTTATCCTGGGCCTGCTCGAGATGACGTCTCCCATGAGGTGTGTCCACTTGCCCGTCGCACCGGGATCCCTGCTCTCCCCCTTGATCACCTCGACCTCTCTGTCCTTGATGGCTTCCTTCAGCTTCTCCATGTAGTCGGAGAGACTGCTCTGAATTATCCTGTGTCTGGGGCCTAGGACCTTCTGGGACTCCTCTATTATCTTCCGCTCAAGTGGGTCTGGCTCCGAGGAGTCGAATCCCTGCATGCACGCAATGTACTTCGTGGTGAAGTGCTTGGACTCATCCCTGACCAGCCGCTCAAGGCATTTCGGTAGCTTCTCGAGCTGGAAGAGCTTCTTCGACGGATCAAGGATGTAGTAGTGGGCCCTGGGGTGCAGCTCGTTGCAGAGCCTGAAGGGCAGGGCCCCCCTGTCCCAGTCGTACCACCACTCGTCCCTCCCCTTGTCGTATCTGAGGACGCGGTACACGTAGAAGTAGTAGCTGAACCTGGAGAGGCATCCGAACCTGGTCCCCACCACCCGGGACCCATCCGGCCCCTCCATTATGAACTCGGAGTGCTTGGTGTTTATTCCACGGTAGAAGATAATCGTGTCTATGTCGAAGCCGCGGTAGATCTGCGGCATCTGGGACGTCTGTCCATAGGAGAACGGGGTGTACCCAAGCTTCATCACCTTCC
>CAYWSC010000415.1:0-2037 GCA_964460695.1 Hadarchaeota archaeon (SeqCode) | reverse complement strand
TTCCGCGAGGTGAGGCCGCACCCGTGGGTGGTGGGGACGACCTTCCACCAGAGCGGCGGGCTCGAGCTTGGAGACGTAAGGTGGAATCCCGAAGGAGTACTGGTGGGGGAACTTGAAAGGCCACCGGGAGAGGACGGATCGATAGTGATAGCCGGTTCGTCGTCCAGTCGCCTTCACGCAGAGATCGAGGGCAGGCGTGCGCATGTGCTGCCGGGCTCGAATGGAGCCGTAGTTCTGCCAGTAGTCTCGACGGGCAGCCCTACGCGCTGGGAAGTACATTGGAAGAGGTAGAGAAGGACAGGCGAGAGCCCCCTACAGAGGAGGTGGTGGGTGGGGAACCACTCACAGAATCGAAGCGACGCATCCAGCGGTCCCAGGCTGCGCCCAGGTGGTGAGACGTAATAACCAGGAACAATTCTGCTGAAGCGATGGTTCTCCACCTTCCGGGAACCTCAGGGGACGGATCTGCTCGAAAGAAGGAGCTCCGCTCCCGGGTTGAACCGTTCGAACTCCAAGCCACGGTTTGCAGCTCCAAGATATGTTAGCCCTGTACGACCAAGGTAGCGAGGGAGGTGAGCGAGTAGTTGAAGACTGAAGAAAAACCGAACTTTCTGTGGATATCCTTCGAGGACACATCGCCGACCTATGGGTGCTACGGAGACCCTGTAGCTCGAACCCCGAACCTGGACCGCCTCGCGTCCGAGGGCTGTGTGTGGAGAAATGCCTTCTCGACAGCCGGTGTATGTGCACCGGCCCGCTCCGCAATCATCACTGGGATGTATCCGACTTCGATTGGAACACATCATATGAGAACGACGCACACCAATCCTCACGTCCCCCAACTCCCCACCCCCTACTCCGCGGTGGTACCTCACTATGTCAAGTGCTTCACCGAGTACCTGCGGGCGGCCGGGTACTACTGCACCAACAACGTGAAGACCGACTACCAGTTCGACCCGCCCTTCACAGCCTGGGACGAGCTGAGTACAAAGGCCCATTGGAGGAACCGGCCCGACCCGGATCAGCCCTTCTTCTCGGTTTTCAACCTGGATCGGACGCACGAGAGCGGGATGTGGCCCGAGAAGTGTCCGGATCTTTCCTTCGACCCGGACGAGATGATCGTTCCTCCCTACCTTCCAGACACGCCTAAGGTTCGGCAAGCCCTGGCTAGGATGTACACCAACATAGAGTACAACGACCGTCTCCTCGGCGAACTCCTCTCGCAACTCGAGGAGGACGGCCTCTCCGGAAACACCGTGGTCTTCCACTGGAGCGACCACGGACCCCTGCCTCGCGGCAAGAGGTGGCTATACGACTCGGGAATCCGGATCCCCCTCATCGTCAGATGGCCTGGCCACCTCGAGCCTGGGAGCGCAAGAGACGACCTGGTCAGTACGGTGGACCTAGCCCCAACGGTTCTCTCCATTGCGGGCCTGCCCATACCGGCATACATGCAAGGCCGTGCCTTTCTAGGCCCCCAGGCGTCTAGGCCGAGAAGGTATGTCTACGCGAGTCGGGACCGCCACGACGAGTCCTACGACATGGTTCGGGCGGTTAGGGATCGACGATTCAAGTACATCCGGAACTACTATCCCGGGACCCCCTATTTCTCCTGGATACCCTACCGCAATAGGCATCCAATCGTGCAGGAGATGTGGAGGATGCTGCTTGAAGGGCAGCTGACCTCGGAGCAGCTCCTCGTGTTCCAGCCCCGTCCCGCCGAAGAGCTGTACGACACGTGGGAGGATCCCCACGAGATTCACAACCTCGCAGACAGCCCCGAGTACAGGGGCGTGCTCGAACGCCTACGCGGCGAACTGGACCGGTGGATGAGGGAGATTGGGGATATGGGTAGGATCGGGGAGGCGGAAATGGTGAGCTCATGGCTCCAAGGAGGAGCCAAACCCAGGACGGCCCCGCCGCTATTCATTCCGATATGTCGGGACAACCCGGGCCTCGAACCAGCGCCAAACGGCGGGACATTCAAGGGACCCCTCCTCGTCCAGATATACTGTGCGACGCAGGGGGCCTCGATAG
>CAYWSC010000414.1:0-2039 GCA_964460695.1 Hadarchaeota archaeon (SeqCode) | reverse complement strand
CACCGACGGGCGTGGGGCCCCAGCTCGCACACTCACCCCATCCGCCACTGACGCCGCCGAAGCTGGCTGGACCATCAACCATCATGAATCCGAGCCCGGCCTTGATCACCGCGTTCTTGACCCAGAGTTGGAATTCGTTTCGCAGGTTTCCGCTCTGGGCATCGGCGATTATCACTTCGTCGTAGCTGTTGAAAAGGGCGGACTGCGTTCTAGGCAGGTACATCCTGTAGTACCTCATCGCGAGTTCAGTTCCCTTCTTTTCGCCGCCCAGTATCGCTATCTCGCTGGGAACCGGTGTGACATCTATCCTTGGGTCGTCCACGAAGTACGGTGTCGGAAAGCCCGGACTCATGAAAGAGTCGCCGATGAACAGAAGGCGAATTGCCCCAGTCTCGGGATCAACCCTGGGCACGTCTGCACACATCGCCTGCACGAGAAGAATGACAAGGGTTGAGAGACATAGCACAATGAAGCGGCCCAAGCGCACCACCTCTTTTCCACGAAGCCAGACTCGTTGTTCTGGCCCGAAAAGAAAAAGGTCTCCCCCTCTACCGCAATGAAGTGCGATAGCCTGGACACGCTGTAGGGAGAACTCCGGCCTTGTCCTCCCTAGAGTTAGTCCGGTGTATGCCACGTCTGGCAGCTGCTTCCAGAGAGTCGATCCTCCCATGGCTAGAACAGAGCTTCTCTCCGTGTGCCCTGATGCAAGCGATGCCCCACAAGAACCCTATTCAGGTGAGCCGGCGATCCCTCAGTCAGGGAGAAGCGCGCCTCCTGGCCAACGATTGGGACTGGAGAACCGCTATGGACTGCAAACGAGCCCTAGGAGGTACTATCGGCGATGGCGGACCCAGGGGTCGCCGACATCAAAAGTTGCTAATATTTTTATACCTCGCGCCTTGAGCCGTTGCTCAAGAAAACCGAGGAAGCATCCGGGGGGGTAGGGTAGACTGGTCCATATGACGGACACCCTTCCGGCTTAAGGTGCCGATTGGGAGCCGGCGACCTGGGTTCAAAAGACGAAAACTACGGTTTTCTCGGGAAATCCCGGCCCCCCCACCCACAGGCGGTGATCATCTGACACATGTTCGCGTGAGAGGCATATACTCAACAGCCCTATCCAAGCTCCTGCTCGATAGGGGGTTCTCGCTGAGCCAGATCTCCGAGGAGCTCGCCGAGCGGTTCGAATCTGAGAGAGATCTCTCCCCGGCAGACGCCGAGATAAACAGCACCGAGGACGGCAGCGGGGTAGTCGTATCCGGAGAGGTGGACGCTGTATCCGCGGTTAAGGATGTCTTCATGGACACGTTCCTAGACATAGTCAAGAGGGACTCCAAGGTCAATTTGAACGCGGTGTACCTGGGGACGGTTCAGAAGGTGGACGGCAGGCTGAAGGCGGCCTTCGTCGACATCGACGACGAGGTGGGGTATCTGCCGTTCTCCAATACGACTAGGGTCATCAGGGAGGACGAGGACATCAAGGTCCAGGTTCGATCCATCCCCCTTGGCGGAAAGAAGCCGGTTCTAGATATGAAGATAAACCTCCCCGGCAAGTACGCCGTTCTACTCTCCGACAACGGGGTCAAGGTCAGCAAGAAGATAAAGGGACCGAAGAGGGATGAGCTCTTGTCCCTGGGCAGGGAGTTGAAGCCCGAGGGATGGGGCCTGCTCTGGAGGACGTCAGCCGAGTCCGCGACCGCCGACCAGCTTAGGGAGGATGTGGAGAAGCTGAAGAGGACTGCTGACGAGGTAGAGATGTCTCTGGCCAATCCACTGTACTCCGGAGAGGAGTTTATCTGCTTCGAATTCGGGGGCGATGCCCGAGGGTACCTAGACGAACTTCGGTCGTCGGTCGTCCCCACCGTCAAGGACCACCACGCACTGAGAGCCATGGGCGAGGAATATTCGTTGGCTGTGGACGTTGCGGAGAGGCTTCTTCCAAAGGTGGGGGAGGAGGAGACCAATACAGCTCTGAAGGAGTCCATCTTCAAGAGGCTTGACACGTACTTCTATACTATCGAACACGTGAAGGCGGACGG
>CAYWSC010000413.1:0-2040 GCA_964460695.1 Hadarchaeota archaeon (SeqCode) | reverse complement strand
AGGAAGCTCAGGATCCTCAGGGACGTAGGCCTCGGGTACATGAAGCTCGGACAGCCAGCCACCACGCTCTCCGGCGGCGAGGCGCAGAGGGTCAAGCTGGCATCCGAGCTGGGGAAGAAGGGGACGGGCAACACCCTCTACATCCTAGACGAGCCGACGACTGGCCTTCACTTCGCCGACATCCACAAGCTGCTGGACGTGCTGGCCAGGCTGGTGGACGCGGGCAACACCGTCGTCGTCATAGAGCACAACCTAGACGTGATAAAGGTTGCCGACCACGTCATAGACTTGGGTCCCGAGGGCGGAGACGAGGGGGGCTACATAGTGGCGGAGGGGACGCCGGAAGAGGTAGCCGCCAACCCAAACTCCTATACAGGGCAGTTCCTAAGGCAGATGATGAAGGTGCTGCCTGCCCGTCAGCCGGAGATAGCTGAGGCTCAAGCCCCGTTCCGATGAAATGAAATGCGAAATTCTCCACCGCATTCGCCGGGACGGCCCCTGAATGCCGAAAGCAGGGGATGGGGCGGCCGCAAGTTCGTACACACGGATTGCCGCAGAGAAGGCCACGAATACGAGATGCGGCACAACTATCAACGAGAGGGAAGATGTGCAAGTCTACGTGGAAGACCATGGAGATAGCCTGGGAATCATTGACCTCGGAGACGAGCGAGCCTATGTCGACAGAGCTAGTGCTCAAGAGCACGGAGTCTGACACCCAGGCTAGGGAGAGACTTTGCACAGCTCGGGGAGAAAAGGTAACGGTGACGGACGACCGGAAGAATCTGGGGAAGACTCCACTCAAGGTGCGCGGGGAGAGATTAAAACAGACATTTTTCGGTTTCAACGTCTACCTGATAATCGGAGCGTCAAGCTAGTGATGTAGTTCTCGCAGCTGTCGCCATAAGGAGACGCGGGAAGGCATAGAAGGGGACGGGGACGGGGCGCGAAAAAGATATATCTGGGAGACTCGGTCCCCGTGACGAAGATGACAGGATCTTGCCGCCCCTGGGGCCTCTTCGTTGCCGGGGCCCTCGTTTGGATTTGGGTCGTGTCGCCGGATGCCTTTTCGGGCTCCGCGATAGTTCACGACGGCAAGCCTTTCTTCCCCATAGGGATATACCACTACCCCGAGGGCCTGCCGATCCAGCCCCGGCTGGAAGAGCTTGCCAACTGCGGATTCAATACGGTCCGCATGCCGATCTCAACTCCGAACGAGTTCTTCGACGAGGCAGAGAGGTACGGCATCTGCGTGATCGCAGCTCTGGGATGGAAAATGATTCTCTCCTCCGACGAGGATCCGAAGAAGCAGACCCTCCGCGAGGAGGTTGAGAGGATCAGGAACCACCCTGCCCTTTTGGCCTACGAGGCTCCAGACGAGATAATCGGGTGGGACCTGGGTCACGGACGTCCCGGCCAAAGCGTGGAGGGGCTTCTGAGGGGGTATCAGTTCATCAAGTCACTCGACCACCAGCACCCGATCTTCATGAACCATAACCCGAAGGCGGGCCCTGAGTTCTTGCGGTACGCGAGGCAGTACTCGGAGGCTGCGGATGTCATCGGGACTGATGAGTACCCCGTCCCAGAGGGTATTGGGCACTCCCGCCTCGGCGATTCTTTGGATTGTATTGGGCGGTATGTGGAGAACTTGGAATGGATCGGCCAGGGAAAGCCCGTCTACATGGTTCTGCAGGGATTCGGCTGGTACGATCTCCAAGGCAAGGACAAGAAGAGGGGGATGCCTGGGAGGCAGCCCGAGTGGCTGGAGACCAGATTCATGGCCTACGACGCTGTCTGCCACGGTGCAAATGGCATCCTATATTGGGGAATGAAGCATGTGAGGCTTACCGATCCGATCTGGTCGGATCTGAAGAGGATCGCCTCCGAGCTCAGGGATTTGACACCTGTACTTCTGGACGGGCAGTTCGAACACCTGTCTTCGCAGGACCCGGATCTAGAGCTACACTTGAAACATCACGACGGGTGGGACTACCTATTCGTCTTGAACACCAAGCGTAGAAACCTTGGCGTTCGCAAGATCGA
>CAYWSC010000412.1:0-2043 GCA_964460695.1 Hadarchaeota archaeon (SeqCode) | reverse complement strand
TGAACGTCGACTACAACCAGCAGACGGCCATGAAGTACCAGATCATGAGCATACCTTCTCTGCTTGTCTTCAAGAACGGGAGACACGTCGACACCATCATAGGTGCCATGCCTGCCCGTATGCTCGAGCAGCGTCTAAGCAAGCACTTCTAGAGCGGCTCTCTCAGCCCGGATGGGCCCCGCCTGTATAGGCCGAACTCGGTGCCCTTCAGCTCCTCCCAGAAGAACACTGGGCCGTCCCTGCACACTAGTTTGGTCCCCAGGCTGCAGCTGCCGCACAGCCCTATGGCGCATTTGAAGTACCGCTCGACGAGCAGCTGGCACCTAACGCCCTGTTTTTCCGAGGCAGTTCCCACCTTGTAGAGCATCGGCTCTGGTCCACATGCATATACACAGCCGTGTCTGCTCAGGTCGGGAAGGTTCTCCGTGGCCATCCCCTTCTCCCCCAGGGATCCGTCAACCGTGCAGACAGCCGTCGGTCCCAGGGAACGGAACTCGTCCAAGAAGATTGCCTGGTCTCTGCTCCCAAAGCCTAGAACGATGCGCGGCGTGATGCCCCGGGCCGCAAACTCCCGAGCTAGATACAAGAGTGGCGAGCAACCGATGCCTCCACCGACAAGCAGGGGCTCGTCTACAAGCTCGAATGGCCTGCCGTGGGGCCCCCTCAGTCCCAGCCTGTCACCCTCACCGAGGCTTGAGATGGACCTAGTGAAAGGTCCCACCTCCTTGACCGCTATGGCCACCTCCCTCCTGTCGAAACCACAGATGGCCATAGGCTTCTCGTCGACGCCGTTCCACACCATCACGAACTGGCCGGGCTTGGGCCTCGTCTTGAAGACGTTCTGAAGCCTGAGAAGAACGGTCCGGTCCGCTATCCTCTCCACTCCGAGAACCCTTGAAATGATAGGCCTCTCCAATGATTCAACCCCCGTGTGCGGCTCCAATGATCTGGGAGTGGCTGAGAGAGTGTTCGGCCAAGAACCTCTCGATGCCCCGAGCGATCTCCCTGAACACGCCGTAGCCTCTCCTGTAGACGGCGGTCCCGACCTGGACCCACGTCGCACCGGCCTCCATCATCTCTACGGCATCCATGGCCTCTTCGACGCCCCCGACGCCTATGATGGGGATTTCCACCTCCTCGTAGATCTCGTAGATGCATCTGATGGCAATGGGCTTTATACACGGGCCTGAGAGTCCGCCAAACTTGTTGGATAGAACGGGTCTCATCGTCTCGGGCTCAATGACCATTCCGGGCCCAACGCTGTTGATCGCGCATATCGCGTCGGCTCCGCCCCTCTCCGCAGCCCTGGCTATCTGTCTCAGATCGCTTACGTTGGGGCTCAACTTGGCGATTATGGGCTTCTCGGTGCAGGACTTGCACGACCGTACGACATCCTCCACGGTTTCGGGATCCGACCCTACGGCCTGTCCATACTTCTCCGAATGTGGGCAGGAGAGGTTGAGCTCGAAGCCGTCCACAACCTCCTCCAATCCCCGGATCACGGTGCAGAACTCGCTTGGACTTGACCCATAGACCGACGCTATGATGGGCACTTGGAACGGCTCCCTCGACACCCCCTCCGAGAGATCGTCTCTGAACGCCTTGTACCCCGGGTTGGAAAGCCCGACGGCGTTCAGGAGGCCGCCGGTGGTCTCCACCACGATGGGTGATCTGTAGCCGGGGTTGGGCTCAACCCCTATGGATTTGGTTACCAGTGCTCCGGCGCCCTCCCCTTCGACCCTCTTCAAGGACCCGTAGGTCTCGCCCAGGATCCCAGCTGCCAGCATGACTGGGTTCTTCACCCTTACTCCAGCTATCGATTTCCACTCCAACGAGTCATCACCTATCCCTTCTTCCTCCAGCTGAACGCTAGGATGCCGGTTATCAGCGTGACCGCCCCGTAGGCGCCGATGAGGACGATCTCCCATGCAACGTCGCTGAGGGGCGCGTTCTTTATGATTCCCACCTTGAGCAGGTCTGAGACGTACGTGATTGGGACAAGCCACGAGGCCTGTCTGACTATGGATGGGCTGAGCTCGAATG
>CAYWSC010000411.1:0-2050 GCA_964460695.1 Hadarchaeota archaeon (SeqCode) | reverse complement strand
GCCAGCCCGATAACCGTTGCCGACTGCGACGTGGATGCACCCGATCTACACCTGCTTCTCAGGCCCTCGGTGAGGGAGAAGGGCCTCTTCAGGGGAGGCTTCGTAGCGTCCATAGACCAGTCGAAGTGCACCTCCTGCGGCCAGTGCTACCAGAGCTGCAGGTTTGAAGCGATCGAGGTTAGCGTCGCCGAGGGGAGGAAGCGTTACAGCGTTGATCCGATGGCCTGCGAGGGATGCGGAGTCTGCAAACTGGTGTGCCGCTTCGATGCGGTCAACCTTTCGGAATCGATAAACGGCGAATGGTACGTATCCGAGACGAGGATGGGTCCGCTTTCCCACGCCCAGCTCGGAATAGCGGAGGAGAACTCCGGCCGGCTGGTGACCCTCGTCAGGGAGAAGGCCTCAAACCTTGCGCCTGGAGGAAAAGTCATAATCGACGGCGCGCCTGGAACTGGATGTCCGGTCATCGCCTCCATAACTGGGTCCAAGTACGCCGTAGTGGTCACCGAACCGACGGTATCCGGGATCCATGACATGGAGAGAGTTCTGGACGTTACTAACCACTTTGGCGTCCCCACGGGAGTTATCATCAACAAGGCGGACCTAAACCCTGATATGGCGAACCGGATAAGGGCGGTTGTGCAGGCATATGGCGTGGCCTACCTAGGTTCGATACCCTACGACGAGTCCTTCACAAAGGCCCAGATGAGGGGTCTGTCCATAATCGAGTTCGACCCGCACTCGCACTTGGCCCGCCTCATAAGAGAGGTCTGGGAAAAAGTCAACAGTTACCTAGCCTAGCCTCGACCAGACTCCATGCAAAAGCCTATATCAGCGCAGGCCGTGTTCATAGGTACATGAAGGTCGCCCTTCACTCGGTTGGCTACTCGGGGACCTGGGGCGGAGAGACTGTTCTGAGCGTCGAAGACTTCGTCAAGAAGGCTGCCTCCCTGGGCTTCGATGGGGTGGAACTGATGGCGAAGAGACCCCATCTTTCGCCCCTTGACTATGCGAGACGAGATGTGGACAGGCTTCGGGAATTGTTGTCGTCTCTTGGCCTGGATGCAGCGTGTGTGGCCAGCTACCACGACTTTTCGCCCTCTCCAGACCACCCTGACATGGCACGTGTCGAGAAGGAGCTGGTCTACCTTGACCGCGTCATGGAGATTGCCGCGGGCCTCGAGTGTAAAGTCGTGAGGACCTACTCTGGATACCTGTACCCTGGAGTGGACTACCGCAGGCAGTGGGAGACCTGCGTCGAGGCCCTTGGAGAGGCATGCTCGATAGCAGAAGACCACGGAGTGTATCTGGGGCTTCAGAACCACTCCCCTCTCTCCTCCTTCGTCGATGAAGTACTCACCCTGGTCAAAGACGTAGGCTCCAACCGGCTCAAGGTCGTTCTAGACGCCCCCCTCCTGGTGGAGAGGGGAGAAAACCTCCGCGAATCGGTTCTCAAATGCAGGCGGCTCATTGTCCACACCCACACCAGCGACTTTACCTACGTCTATGGAAGGCAGCCAGGCGCTTTCTTCACTTTTAGACGCGTCATGGCCGTCCCGCTTGGGAGAGGGGTTGTGGACTATAGAACCTTCATCAAGGCCCTGAAGGAGATAGGATACGACGGATACCTCTCATACGAGATGTGCTCCGAGCTCGAGGGAGGATCCTCCGAGGAGAACCTGGACAGGCTTGCAAGGATAGCCCTTGGCTACACAAAGAGCCTGATCGATCGGTAATCCCCAAGTAGAGCGTCAGAGGTTCCAACGGCGCGGAGAAGACGACTCTGATAAACTCCTCTTCGGCGTGCACAAACCGATCGCGTCCCCGAGGGGCAGCCTCCCTGTCAGCCATTCTCCTAGCCGGTTTCGCCTTTCCCGCCCCTCCAGATCAGGCTGGGCGGGATTCTGTAGAGATCTTCGAAGGTTTCTCTCAGGCGCAGCGGGAAGCCCTCCTCAAGCCCTATCTCACTTGTATCTATCTCCTTGAATCCGAGGCGCAGGGCGGGTGACTCCGGCCTTAGGTGGTAGTTTCTCTGCTTGGGATCGACGAA
>CAYWSC010000410.1:0-2057 GCA_964460695.1 Hadarchaeota archaeon (SeqCode) | reverse complement strand
GAAAGGTGCCTCAGGCACCAGGAACCTGACCGTGTACCGATAGACTTCTGGGCGACCCGGGAGGTCAGGGAGAGGCTCGTAAGGGAGCTCGATCTGAGGAACGAGGAGGAGCTGCTAGACCTGGTCGGCGTCGATTTCCGGGTCATACGTGGTCCTAGTCTGGTCGGTTTGGAGCTTGAGAGATATGCCGACGGCAGCGTCAGAGACCTGTGGGGCGTGGTAAGGAGGCCTGTGGCCTTTGGCAGGGGCGCTGCGTCTGGGACCTATAGGGAGGTGGTCTTCTCGCCCCTTGCCGGTATGAGATCTGTAGAGGAGATAGAGTCCTATCCTGGTTGGCCCTCGCCCGATTGGTGGGACTACTCCACAGTTGAACGGGACTGTGCCAGGCACGAGGGCTACTGCGTCGTCTTTGCTGGCGACAGGCTGGACAGAACGGCCCAGCTGAAGACTGCAATGTATCTGAGGGGCATGAGGCAGATCTTCAGGGATATGAGGGCGGATCCGGAGATCGCCCACTGCATATTCCGGCACATCGTTGAGTACTTTCTGGAGTATAATCGAAGGGTCTTCGAGGCGGCCAACGGAAGAATCGACATCTTCATGATGGGAGACGATTTCGGGACCCAGCATGGTCCCATGATGCCCGTCCAGATGTGGAGGGAGTTCTTCGAAGAGGGATTCAGAAAGTACATAGATCTGGCACACAGGTACGGCATCAAGGTTATGCACCACACCTGCGGATCGGTGAGGGATCTGATCCCCTGCTTCATCGAGAGCGGACTTGACATTCTACAGTCCCTCCAGCCCAGAGCCAGGGGGATGGAGCTCGGCTCGATAAAGAGAGATTTCGGCGGGAAGATCTGTCTCCACGGTTCCGTGGATATTCAGCAGACCTTGCCGAGAGGCAGCCCTGACGATGTGCGTAGAGAGGTCAAGGATCGGATGGAGAAGGGCAAGCCCGGCGGGGGCTTCATCATCTGCACAGCACACAACATACAGGTGGATGTTCCGACGGCCAATATCCTCGAGCTGATCAAGTCCTACCACGAATACGGAGGGTACTCCTAAACCCGGCATGCGGTTCTCTTCTGGAAGCCGTCGTTGCCAGGACGAGCAGTATCGGCCCCGGATACACAGATGCGTACCCTTTTCAATCCTCGGCCCAACAGAAGAACGTCCGAGGCTCTGCCTGCGAGGTAGCCTGAGGCGATGAGCTTGGC
This sequence comes from Hadarchaeota archaeon (SeqCode), assembly GCA_964460695.1. Lineage (GTDB taxonomy): Archaea > CAYQAE01 > CAYQAE01 > CAYVLA01 > CAYVLA01 > CAYWSC01. Next base: position 837 of record CAYWSC010000410.1, on the reverse strand, counting down.
TGAGAAGAATCCAGAGCTGAAGCTTCCTGACCACGTCGTATCACGCACACCTAATTGGTTCTTGGTTACCGAAAGGAGAACAGGCAACCAGCTTCGTGTACCCGTTCCTACGCATGTGGAGGTGGTGACCAGAAGGTCGAGGTGGAGGTTCATAGCCGCTGCCAGCTCCCTCATATTCGTGACCTATTTCTGCAGCCTGCTCCTCGAGGGGCCAGGGTTCTCGCTGGTGCACATCGCTGGACTCTCAGCTATGCCTCTCCTTCCATTCGTCTTCAACACATTTGTAGGCGGTCTGACAAGCATCCTGGCGTCCGTAGCTGTATACCTGTGCTTCGCCGTCTTCTCTGGCCTTCCCAAGATGGGATCGGTCAAGCTCGGCGTAATCTTCTTCTCGGGTGGTCCGTCTCCCACAACGCCGTACTCCATCGTACCTGCATCGGAGGTTTTTGGGTGCATTCTTCTTGGGCTCCTTCCTTTCGTACTCTACAAGGCTCTGGGGCAGACGCTTCTTACCTATCTGGTGATCCTTCAAACAGATAAGGGACGATACGTCATACAGTTGAGACATCAAAGCCTTCTCAGGGAGACCTTGGCGTTCATGGGGTCCGGGAGCTAGAGGAGTGGCCGATTCCACGCAAGCATTTAAGAGAATCCTAAAGTCAATGATGGTGGGTGCCGGCTTGGGATTTGGACCGCTCGGGATGGGAGAGATCCTCCTAATCCTTCTCATTGCAATTCTTTTGTTCGGGGGAGGCCGCAAGATACCCGAGCTAATGCGGTCACTCGGCGAGGGGATAAGGGAGTTCAAAAAGGCGGCGAGGGGGCTGACGGAGGAGG
>CAYWSC010000409.1:0-2060 GCA_964460695.1 Hadarchaeota archaeon (SeqCode) | reverse complement strand
TCGATGCGGATCGTTTGTTTCGAGCAGATTCCACAACGGAGCCGATTCAAAGGCAGGCGCACTCGAATCGTCGGGTCTTGAAGCCGCCACGGGGCGGTCTCATCACTGGGTTTGAGTAGAATGTGTAGATGTACCTGTCACCGTACTCCTGATAGATGGCAGCACGTGCGACCCCCGGGGATTCTCACCCTCCTGGCACCGCCCTCTCCAGCCTCTCCCAGAGACGGCCCCGCATTCGAGATCCGTCTGGGCAACCGAGCAGAGGATACGCGTTACGTCTCAAGGTGGGCAAGGAAATAATAGGGAGATTAGCATCTGGAAAAGTCGATCCGACGATGGATGAGCTGCTGGAGATAGCCACCGTCATCATAGCAGCCAAACTGGTGGGGGAGCTCTGCGAGCGGATTCAGCTCTCGCCGATCTTGGGCCAGATCATCGTAGGAGTCGTAGTGGGCCCGTCGGTCCTCGGCTTGATAGAGTATGACCACGCCATCAGGCTTCTGGCCGAGCTCGGAATAGTCATCCTCATCTTCGTGGTAGGCCTTCAGACGAGGGTCCAGGAGCTCAGGGAGGTCGGCCGCCAGGCCGCGTCGGCCGCTGGGGGCGGTGTCCTCCTCCCGTTCGCACTGGGCATGCTTCTCGCGGCGCTCGAGGGGTTAAGGGTCGAAGAAGGCCTGATCCTTGGAGCTGCCCTGACGGCCACGAGCGTTGCCATAACAGCCGGCGTCCTAATGGATCTGGGGAAGATAAGAACCAAGGCGGCCGAGCTGATCCTTGCGGCCGCCGTGATGGACGACGTGTTCGGACTCCTAGCCTTGACCCTCGTCGTGGGCGTTGTGGGCGCGGGTGCGGAAAACCCACTTCTGGACCTTCTACCCCTCCTCGTCTTCCTAGTCCTGGTTCTGCCAGCCGGCTGGAAGCTAATACCGCTCATCACTCGGAGGCTCGCCGGGATGCGAGTCCAAGGATCCCTCTTCGGGATCGTCGTTGGAATTGCCCTGATATTTGCCTACCTAGCCGAATGGTCCGGGCTCGCAGCAATCGTCGGCGCCTTCCTTGTTGGAGCCATCATCGCCGGGGGGCCTTATGGAGAAAGGGTGGTCAGCAACGCGCTGCCCGTCTATTACTTCCTCTCCCCATTCTTCTTCGTCTCCGTCGGCATACTCTTCGACCTAGGTTCCGTGATAGACGCGCCTCTTCTAGTCGTGGCGATCGCGTCCATAGCGATTGTGGGGAAGCTCGTCGGCTGCGGGGTTGGAGCCAGGGTCACCGGGGTCCCGACGCGGACATCGATCTTCGTGGGAGTCGGGATGATCCCCAGGGGAGAGGTAGCGCTAATCGTCGCAACCTTTGCCAGATCATTCGAGATAGAGGCTGGAAACCCGCTTCTCGGAAGCAAGCTCTTCTCGATGGTCACTGGAATGGTCATGATCACGGCGCTTCTCGGGCCCATCTTGGTGAGGTACCTCTCACAAAGATTCGAGGCCAACTTGAATGAGGTGGGATGAATATGGCAGCAGTTAGATGGCTTGGAATGAAGAAGGAGAGAAAGCTCTACGACATGTGTATGGAGCACATGAGGAAGAGCCAGCAGGCGGCCGATCTGCTCAAGCTGGCGATCACCGACCTCTGCGACGGAAAATACGACGAGCTTGGAAGGATAGCCGAGGACATCATCCACATGACGAGGGAGACCGACGAGATGGCCCGTCAGATGCGGCACGAGGCGGGGTCCTCCACCCTCGACCCCGCCCAGAGGCAGGAGCTGATGAATATTCTCTTCCACATACAGAGGGTTTCAGACGGCATAGAGGCCTCGGCGTACAGAATCGAGATGGCAGAGGGAATGGTCGTCCCCAAGGAGCTTGTGTCCCTCCTCAAGGACCTGGTCGACGCCGTGATCGAGACCTGCACTTCTCTGACCAATGCACTTGAGAGGATCGCCTATGACTGGCACGACGCCATGGACGACGTGGAGAAGGTACTCGTAGGAGAGCAGAAGGTGGACGACATTCGGAGGAGGGCGATGCGCATCCTCGTCGAAATGGCAGACGAGATAG
>CAYWSC010000408.1:0-2065 GCA_964460695.1 Hadarchaeota archaeon (SeqCode) | reverse complement strand
CCCGCTGGCCGGCTTCTCGGTCGTCATGACAGCCGTGACGCCCATCTCGAGAAGCAGGTTGGAGAGCTTGAACAGGTTCCTCCTCAGCTCGCTTCTACTCTCGTACCTCAGGCCCAGGGCCGGTATGGAGTCTATGGCAACCCTCTCCGCGTTGATCTCCCTTCCGATCTGGTATATCGTGGTTATGAGGGCCTCGACCCCCAGGTCCTTGGGTGCGACGTACCTCTCCCTGCTCGGCGCCCCCGACCTCGTCGAGCTCGCATCAAGGATCACGAGCTTGCCCTCGGCCTCCACAGGCTCGAAGTCCCATCCGAACTGCTTCGCCTCCCGCCTCAGATCCTGGGGCCTCTCCTCAAAGGTGACCATTATGCCGGGCTCGTTCTCCTTGACCGCGCCCATGTAGAGGTACTGCATGCAGAAGATCGTCTTCCCGGTGCCCGAGTTTCCCGATATGAGAACGGTGCTGCCCCTGGGAAACCCTCCTCCGAGGAGTTCATCGAGCGCAGGTATCCCGGTCTTGACCCTGTCCGTTCTCTCCTCCAGCAAGGAACCACCAGTTAGCGAAAATCACTCCAAAGCCGAGAAAGTATGCGATCTTTATAACTCTTTCGAACTCGCGGCGAGAACTTCCGTTTTGCTCACATCCACGACCTGCGATTTTTTCAAAAAAAGCGTCGTCGATGTTAGCGCGTTTTTCGTTTCCTACCTGAAGGCCTCCTCGGTGACGAGCCCGCGGGCCGTTATCTGGTAGGGCATCCAGTGCTTGGCGTGGTCTCCAAGCCGGGTCTTGTAGACCCTGAACTTCCTCCTAAGCTCGTCCTCCCGGTCAAGCCTCAGCTCGAAGATCTCGTTGGACAGGTACCTGATAGTCTCAAGATAAAGCGGCGGATGGATGTCCTCAAGGACGAAGACCGATGTTGTCTGGTCGATCTTCAGCTTGGCCGAGAGCTTCTCGAAGAAGTACACGACCTCCTCAAGCTCGTTGTGGAGCAGGAGCTCGGATAGGGAGTCGAAGAACAGGATGGTATGGGATGCGTCCCCGCTGCGGGTCGCATCGGTGATGACGGAGAGGAGCTTGGCCAGGTCGGTTATGCTCTCGGTTCCAAACTTCTCCCTGCTCTTGTACAGCTCGCCAAGACGCCAGGAGTAGAGGTCTACCATCCTCACCTTCAGCGCGACGTTCTCGCTCTCTATCGACGCTATCCTCTCCCTCATCTCGTCGGGCGTCTCGGTGGTGCAGGCGTAGACGGCCTCCATTCCCTCGTTGACCGCCTTGGCCGCAACCTGGGCACAGAAGCTGGTCTTCCCCGCCCCGACATCCCCCTCGACGAGCACCACGTCGCCGCGGATCATTCCACCCCTGGTGAGGGCATCTACAAACCCGATGCCCGTTGGGATCCTCCTTCGCTTCGCCTCCAAGGCCTTGAGGATCTGCTCCTTGCTGGGAACGCCTGTGAATTTTATCGCGTCGTCCACCACCAGCGTGGGGACCTTGGTGACGCCGAACTTCCTGGCTATGGAGCGGTCCCTGTCGATGTCGAAGACGTGGAGCTCCAGCGAGGGGTGCTCCTTCTTTATCTCCTCGACTAGTCTCTGCGCCTCGTCGCAGTAAGCGGCTACGTCTGCGCGGAAGAGGTAGACCTTCGCCATTTGTAGACCAGCTACACGATCTGAAGGTCTATTCCATTGTCAGAGATCTGGTAAGGGTACTTGTTCACCGCGTGCTTGGTTCCCCGCATCTTCAGGACCATCAGGTTCTTGGTCATCTTGGTGCCCGTCTCGGAGTAGGTCATGACGATGACGCCGCTCGCCACGAACTCCTCGACCCCGAACCTGCTGACCCCCTGCTTGAATTCGGTGGTCTCGCTCACCAGAAGGACGTTGCACCCAAGCTCCAGGAGAAGGTTGTTTATCTCGTGGATGGCGTTCCTTATCTCGCCCACATCGGCGAAGTGGAAGGTCAGCGCTGGCAGAGAGTCTATCACCACCCTCTTGATGTCGTTCTGCGTTATCATCTCGTAGAGCTTGTTCGCGAAGACCTCGATGGTGAACTCCGTCTGGATCG
>CAYWSC010000407.1:0-2078 GCA_964460695.1 Hadarchaeota archaeon (SeqCode) | reverse complement strand
CATTCATGGACATTCGCTCACCGGGGCTATCCGTTCTGATATGTATTTCACGCGGCACACCCAAGAAAGGAGCCTTGCCCGATGTTCAACGGTGGGTCTCAACCTTCCGCTGCCTACGCGGCAGTGATTTCGAACCTAACAGATCTGGCTGTCTCATCAACCCCACTTCATTATTCCCTCTCTCTTTCCCCTCCTTATCGAGACCTTGAGCATTGAGTAGCCTAGGATGAGGAAGAAGACTGCGGCCACACAGGGGATCGTGAGCTCAGGCATGATCTGCCCAAGCCCCTCTCCACCGATTGCAGGTCGACGCCCCAAGGTCTGGACGTAGGTCTTTGGATGGATCAGCGATACGACCTTTAGAAAGGGTCCAACCCCCTGGAGGCCCCAGAGAAAGGTTATGGGGATCAACTCCCCGGTGAAGAGCCTGGAGGTCGTGTTGTAGAACCAGTTGACGGGGTCCTGCTCTCCCCTAGTCAGAACCACCCATCCTGCCGTGAACAGGTTCAGCCCAAGCCGGAAGAGGGCGCCGAGGAGGATCACCATCCAGAAGACCGGCGAGGCGTAGTTCAACCTCACGCCGAAGACCAGGGCAGCGAAGACCACGTAGGTTACTAGACCTATCAGCCTCCAGAAGAACATGCTGTCAAAGTTCTTGGCGATGGCGACAACCCATATGTTGAAGGGCCTGTTGTGATAGGTCTTATACATTCCCCTGAAGAACCACGGGCTGAAGAGCTGGGCCATATCGACAAGCCTATTGATGATCAGGCCCGAGAGCATGAAGGAGACCATGGATGGAACCTTGTAGAAGTCCTGCAGCGACTGGGTGAGGCTCGGGTTGACCATGAGGAGACCGATGACGCCCCACACGACGACCTCCATCCCAGTGCCGATGATCCGCATTGCGGCGCGCGTCCTGACGGAGAAGTACTCCCTCATCGCGTTTCCAAAGCTGCTGCTGACCAGCCTGACGTGAGCCTTGATCCTTCTTCGCGTGCTCATCTGAATATTGGCCCTTGGCTCCATTCCTACCTTCCCTTTGGCGATCCTGCTTCTCTCTTGGCCTCGATCTCCTCCTTCAAGAGGGCTAGGATGGCGTCTTCGAGGTTTGCCTTCTCCATGTCGGCCATGAGCTTTCTGGGGGTGGTGACGGTGACGAGCCTGTTGTTGAGGACGGCGATCCTCTCGCAAGTCTCCTGGGCCTCGTAGAGGTTGTGCGTGGTCCAGATTATCGTCGTGCCGGTTTTCCTCTGGTACTTTCTCAGCTGGGCGTAGAGCTTCTTCCTAGTGAACACGTCGACCCATCTTGTCGGCTCGTCAAAGACGAGGAGCTCGGCACCTGACATCAGGGTTGCAATCAGCTTCACCTTGACATACATCCCGGAGGAGAGACGTATCATCCAGTCGTCGAGCTTCTCCTCTAGATCGAAGAGATCCACCAGCCAGCTGATCCTCTCCTCCGTCTCCTCTGGGGTCAGCATCCACTCTGCCCCTGCCTGGCGGAGGGACTGCCGCACGTTGACCCTTCCGTGGAAGGCCCAGTACTCCATCTCGCAGATCTTTCCCCTGGTGTGGTCGTGCTCTCGGTTGACGTCGTGACCGTCAAGCAGGAGGTGGCCAGACGTTGGCGTCGTGATGTCGAGAAGAATATCACAGAAGGTGGTCTTTCCAGCCCCGTTCGGGCCTAGGAGGCCGAACCACTCGCCCCGCTTCACATTGAAGCTGATGTCTTCTAGGGCCAGAACCTCTTCCCTTCTTCCCCTCAGCGTGTCGACCAGGTCTCTGAACCCGACCGCGCCCTTCCGCATGGGAGGGTACCGCTTGGTTAGGGAATCGACTTCGAGCTTGTAGCCAGTGCTAGACAGAACAGGCCTCCGAACACCCGTGAGGTTCATCCCTTATAAAAACTAAGGTAGGGGTTCTTGTAGTATCCTACCCGCGAAAAGTGAAGAAGGAGAAGGAGAGGTAGTGCTAGGAACCGCCTCGTTTTGCCTGGGTGTTGCTCTCTCTGTTTTTCCTGCCGATGGCATCTGTCCTCTGCAGTCCCCTGTAGTCTGGCATCTGTCCACCGGCAT
>CAYWSC010000406.1:0-2081 GCA_964460695.1 Hadarchaeota archaeon (SeqCode) | reverse complement strand
CTGGCCGCCCAGAGGATCAAGACTACTACTATTGATGATGCCAGCACGAGGGCGGATAGGAGGTACGGGGTTCGAAGCGTCCACCTCTGCGCGACTATCCCGCCTGAGAGGGGGCCGGCGACTATTCCCAGACCAATGATCGCCTCGTGAAGGCCGCTCCTGGTGCCGAGGCCTGCGGGAGCGTCCAGGCTGTAGTATATGCTGGAGAAGTAGACCACCCCCAGCGATGAGCCTAGGAGAAACATGACGGGTAGGAAGGATGCGAAGCTGCTTGTCGAATAGATCAAGAGGCAGCTGGCGAGCACGGCTCCCTGCGAGACGACTAGGGGGACTATCCGGTGATGCCACCACGAGGTCGATGACAGCAGTGCGAACATCAGTACCTGGGAGAAGCTCACCGCCGATAGTAGCGCGCCCGTCGTTGCTCCGCTCATCCCGAGCTGGTCTATTAGCTTTGGGAAGAGGGACCTCACGATCCCTACCGCGAAGTAGGTGGCGAAGTTTGCGATCCAGGCTAGGTACAGAAACTTCCTCGACCTCTCCTGGGCCTCAGAGAGCGGCGTCGCCGTCTGCCTCGGAATCTTCCCTGTCCTCGTGAAGACCATGCCTCCCGAGATGGCCATGAGAAGTATGCCTATGCCAAAGGAGAGGGACGTGTTCAGGTCGCTTGCCACCCCTGCGAGGAGGGGTCCCGGCGCCGCACCGAGGCACCAAGATATGTTGAAGATTCCGAAGTTCTTCCTGAGGTCCTGGGCCGTCGAGAGGTGGGCGATCCAGGCCTCTACGGGGGGCCAGACGAGGGCGAAGCCGGCCCCGGCCGGGACTACCAGGATCATGATCTGGAGAGGTGTTGAAGCGGTGGAGGTCAGGTAGAAGGACCCGCAGGCCATCGCCGTGCCAACTGTGGGAAGGGTTCTACCCGGGAACCTGTCGGCCAGACGTCCGGAGACCAGACAGGAAAAGGTGTAGACGGATGGCCAGATCATCCCGATTAGTCCGAGTTGCAGCGGGCTGGCACCCAGTCTGATCGCGTATAGCGTTACACTTAGGGTTGCCACGGCAGCGCCCATGTTGAACAGAAGAGACGATGTAAAGAGGATCTTCAGGTCGAACCTCCTGCTGGCGGTCAATGGCACCACCGTTCAAAAGAGGATAATAAAAATGGACACTAGTGTAGAAGTGGTAGCCCGGCTCGGATTCGAAGTCCTCGGCTTCCCAGTGGTCAGCCTCCGAGGTCTCGGGCTCTCCTCCGGCTAGCCGGCCAAAGGCCCGAATGCTTGACCACTACACTCGGCGCAGCTGCCTTGCTCCACCGGGCTGTCCGGGCTAGATATCAGCATGCTCCGCATCTAATAAATCTCTCACAGCGCAAGCCAGGGCGGTACTGCCGCGAGTAGCCCGGAAATCAAGGTATTTGGCTCATGCTGGTTTGTAGCGTTGTGGCGGACCTCAAACCAGAAGTTCGCGTGGGCGTTGGAGGTCGATAACAGGCCCCACGCTGACCGATCTGAGGCCGAGATAGCCTAGGACGTGGTCGACCTTGGCGCCAGGCTTGTCCGAGAGGACTTCGATATCGGTAAGAGTTGGTCGTTTCTTGCAGGCGGGAGCCCTCCTATCTGTCGCGACGGTTCGATTTGGCCAACTGGGTGCGAAAAGCGTCCCCGTTGAGCCCTCGTTGAGCCTAGCATTCGCCCAGAGGTGCCTCGGGGAGGCCACAGTGAAAACGGCCAATTCCTACACAAGGCGGTGAGGGAACGCTTCCAGATAGACTGCCTGCCATATGTCCGTTGTTCGAGTGTACATACAGCCGTACGATTCGGTGTTTGGTGACTGTTTGATAGAAGCCTGCAGATTTAAGAAGGAAGAGCCACTATTTTGCTGTGTGAACGGAAGTGGGGGGTACCAGGCATGAAGTGGCAGAATCGACTCGACTTGCAATACGACTGCGAATTTCAGCATTCGTCCGATAGACCTCAATCCGTGGGTGGAAACACACATGTGCGGCACAGGCTTCGGCAAGGCCCACTTCAAGTACATACAATATTATGACCCCAACCTATACCCTGATCCATTGCGGTATT
>CAYWSC010000405.1:0-2096 GCA_964460695.1 Hadarchaeota archaeon (SeqCode) | reverse complement strand
CTGACATGCCAGCGAGGCTAGAAGGTTTGTGAGTCCTATGTTCGTGATGTCTACCCATATGCGTGGCATGGTAGATACCCAGTTCACTTGCCCAAAGGGACTGCGGGATATAAAGGAGGCTGACAGTAGGCGCGTTTCTCGTTCGTAGTCATCATCATTGCCTTCAACTTAGGGAAAGAAATGCGTTTGTGAGCATCAATCGGGCGCCGAACAGCTTGACGAAGGTTTCGAACCATTCCCAATGAACTCGCTCTCAGGGAAATGTCTGCTCCAGAAGCGTAGCCATCTTGTCGATTGGATTCTCCATGGACGATATGACCCGCTTCGACGTCTGTCTGTATCGCTGTAGTGTTTCCTTGTCAAAGAGGAGTTTCTTTGCAAGCGTGGTCGCCTCCTCCGGGTCGGTGGAATGCGGGATGTACTTGTGAAGAACCCTCATCGGCGCGGTGAGGTCCCAGTAGATCGAGCTTAGTGCGGGAACGCCTAGCGTGAAGGCCTCACACAACATCGATTCGGCGCATCCCATGACCAGGTCGGCGAAGGCCACTGGCGTCTCTCTGAACGGCCTGCTAACCGTCAACGCCCCAACATCTTGGAATCTCTTCCTCTGCTCCTCCGTCCTGGGGAAGACGACTACATTGGCGTCGATATCGGCGAGGAGATCCTTGACAATGGTTGGAAGAACGGGCTTGTAGTCGTGGAAGAAAACCGAGAACTCGAATTCAGGCCTGACCAGGATGGTGGGGAGACCTTCGACGTATCCCTCTACTTGGAGGAATGGATTGACCGGGGGCCTGACGTAGTCTTTCAGGTAGCAGGTTATGAATCCGTTGAACCAGACTATCCTGTCCTCGGAGAAGACGCCGTGCCGCGAGAGGTCCTCCCCCTTGTAGAAAGATGGGACGAACACCTTGCTAGCAGTCGGGTGGGTGAGATGGTTGACGTGGAACTCGCGCTCATCGTTGAACACAGTCCAGTATGGAATCCCCTTCAGATAGCATGCCCTGGCAGCGGACGGGTATCTCTCGGTAAGCATCAGTTCAGGCCTGAACCTATCCACGACCCTCGCCACCTCGGAGACGCCGGAGGCGTATTCTCTCAGCTTCTCTCCGAGGTCTCTACCCGAATAGCCGCCAACATCGACATAGTCCAGACCCTTCTCCTCTAGCATCTGGATCGTCGCGTCGCGATTCCTAGCTACGAATAGAAACTCGTGGGAGTTCTCCATCCTCTTGATGAGTCCTTCGAAGAAGTTCACCTGAAAGGGCGTATGTATCCCTATTAGGATCCGTGCCAAGCAACCAGCCTAAAGACTCGGGGCTCGCAGCGGTAGATAACCCTTAGGATGCAGGTCATAGTGTGAAGGGGCCAGGTCCCCGGGATCCCGGTTTGCATCGTCTCGGAATATTCCAAAGCACACTTAAAGGGGGGCAGAGAGACCTGGAAACTAGTTCCGAAGGGGCAGGGACCGGTCAGCATGAACCCGCCAAGCAGATATGAGCATCTTTGTGCGTTCTTTGAGGCCTATTGGCCGGTATCGATGCTGTTTGGTTCCAGCCAGGCTATCCAGATATTAGGATCCCTTGTCACAACTCTTGAGAAACTGGTGAAGCAGGTCTTGACGATCGCGACGCTGGGAGCTTTCTGGATTGCTGCCCGGGTCTTGGTCTTGGCGCGTGCGCAGGTCGCGGCAGCCGCGTCGGCGGCTCGTGCCTCGAGAAACGTAGCCCTGGAAATAGTCTCCTATGTGTCGAATGTTCCCGCAGTCAGGGGAGCCGTCTCGGCGGCGACGCGTGCCGACCCGAACTCGGTTCTTGTTCTCGAGGTAGCCCTCCTAGCCGTCGTGGTGGCAGTGTCCGTCGGCTTTCTGAAGGCGCTGGGGCGTGGAAGATCGGGAACTGTCAAGAAGATCGGGGCTGTCATCCTGTTTCTATACGCCCTGATCGCCCTCTCAGTCGCGGGCCTGTCATACCCCAAGCTCCGCGTTCTCTCCGACGTCACAAATCTCTCATGCATCCCCGCAAATCCCGTGGCGATCCGCCCCGGCAGCCCGGCCAGACTGGAGATTGTGATACCTCGGCAGTCGAGGCAAGTCA
>CAYWSC010000404.1:0-2101 GCA_964460695.1 Hadarchaeota archaeon (SeqCode) | reverse complement strand
CCTCGTACACGCCTGAGAGGATCTGAACCGCGTCCCTCTCCCTCCGGGCAGATGATAGGTCCGATGCGCCGGGCCTCCGTCTGTCGAGCTCCCTTTGAACATCCTCCTCTGAGAGGGGTAGGCCGGCGGGACATCCATCGACCGTCACCCCGAGGGCAAGCCCATGGCTCTCGCCGAAAGTTGTGACGCGGAAGTCCCTGCCAAAGGTATTTCCACTCATCTGATCGTATCCGCTACCGATAGGGCCGGAAATATTTAACTAAATTGTTCGGCAGCCCTCGCAGATAGCTTGTCTGTGCTTGCAGAGGGGAGGGCCGAGGCCCCGGGAGCCGCCACCATAATCAACGCGATGGCCACGGGACGTGGAGCGGCCTTCGCGATAGACCTAAAGGTCGAGGCCACGGTAATCGTCGACAGGTCCGGACGGTTCAAAGCCCGGATCGAGGGAGATGCCACAGAGGACACCCGACTCGTCGAGCTCTGCGCCAAGAAGGTCCTCGAGACAGCTGGGCAGGGGTACGGAGCTCGGGTCCTAACGACCTCCAATCTCCCCATAGCAAAGGGTCTTTCAAGCAGCAGCGCCGCATCCAACGCCACCGTGCTGGCCGCCGCCTCCTGCCTCGAGAAGCTGGGATACGATGTGCCCGGGCCCGAGGAGTTGATAAACATCGGGATAGATGCGTCCCTAGAGGTCGGGGTGACCGTCACCGGGGCCTTCGACGATGCCTCGGCATCCTTCTACGGCGGGGCGGTCGTCACCGACAACGTTGGTAGGAGGATCCTCAGGAGGCAGAGCCTCCCGGAGACCGGTGTGGCCGTCCTCGTTCCTCCAGAGAAGTCCTACTCCGGGATGATCGACACATCGACTATGAAGCTGCTGGCGCGCCAGGTATCCATCGCCCACAGGGAAGCCCTCACGGGCAACATGATGGACGCGATGACGCTGAACGGGCTCATATACTGCGCTGCCCTCGGCTACGATCCGACCCCCGCGATTGAAGCCCTCAGGGCCGGAGCGGCTGCAGCAGGTCTGACTGGGAAGGGGCCGGCCTTCGTAGCGGTCTGTGACGACGTCGAATCTGTCCGAAGGACCTGGACAAAATTCGGGGGCAGGGTGATATTGACCAGGACGAACAACGCTGGCTCGAAGGTGCTGGGATGAAGGAGCCTGAAGACCTGGATGCTCTGAGGAGGATGATCGCGGACGTCGACGAGAAGATCGTCTCGGAGATCGCCCGACGGATGAAGATCTCTGAGGCGATAGGCAGACTAAAGGCTCGCAGAGGCCTTCCCATAGAGGACGCAGCGGTAGAGAGGGAGGTTGTGAGGCGTGCAGTGGATCGAGCCGCCGAGGAGGGCCTCGACGCCAACATAGTCAGGTCGATCTTCAACCTCCTGATCCGGCACAGCAAGGAGATCCAGAGGAGGCAGTTTCCTGCTGAAGATAGCGACACTGGGACCTGAGGGATCATTCTCCGAGGAGGCGGCCCTGACCTACGCGGCCAAGATAGGGGGCTGCGAGGTAGTCCTCCGGGACGACGTCGAGGACATCGTACACCTCCGCGGAGGGGTGGATTTGGGGCTCTTCGCCGTCGAGAACTCGCTGGAAGGATCCATCGGGTCGACGCTCGATCTGCTCAAAGAGATGGAGACCCTGATAAGGGACGAGCTGATCCTCCAGATCAGGCACTTCCTCCTCTCCAAAGCCCCCTCGATTTCCTCGGTGAGGAGGGTTCTCTCTCATCCGGCGGCCCTAGCCCAGTGCAGGAGGTTCGTCAAGGACCACCTTTCAGGCAGGCAGATAGTGTCCACATCGAGCACTGCAGAGGGCGCTAGGCTGGCCTCTCAGGACCCCAGTTGTGCGGCGATCGCAAGTCTCAGGGCAGCCAGCATATATGGCCTTGGGGTACTGGCAGAGGACATCCAGGATCAGGATAGCTACACGCGTTTCCTCGTCGTGGGGAGAGAGCCGACATCCCCGACGAGACGGGACAAGACCTCCCTCATCTTCGCAGTTAGGGATGAGCCTGGCGCCCTCTACAAGGCCCTCCGACCCTTCGCGGAGAGGGGGATAAATCTGAAGAAGATTGAGTCACGTCCC
>CAYWSC010000403.1:0-2111 GCA_964460695.1 Hadarchaeota archaeon (SeqCode) | reverse complement strand
GTTGGCAGCTGTCCAGAGTATCATCGAAACGGCGATGAGGAGCAGGGCCGCTAGGACGAGAGATCTAGCGGAAGGATTGTACCGGCCCAATCCGAGGCCTCCTCAAACAGCCAGATCTACGCAATCCCTGAAAAAGATTCCGTCTCTCCACTCCACTCCACACGGTAACTATCGTTGCGGTTCGATATCCACGATGGGTTCGTCTCCATACTGCTCGATCCACCGGCGTGTCCACTCCACAGAATCCAGTCCTACGTCTAGGATCGACGAGGCCAAAAGACAAATCCCCTCACACTCGCCCGAGAGGAGCAGCTCCCTGGCCACGGCGAGCTGCGCCTCCATCTGCTCGACCGTCATAGGCCGCCGTTCTCCGAAGTTGTACAGGTATAGGCCGAGAATCATCGGCTTGCCGCCGCTTACCTCGCGGCATCTAGCGACGTAGTTCTGAAGGTTGGGAAGGTCGCTGCCACGCCAAACCCAGAAGCTGATCCCGTCGACGTGCTCGAGGTAGTCGGAAAGGTTCGGAATCTCTAGGCTCATCGAGTAGACAACCACCCAGAGTTCGAGGGACTGGGGCATGGCTCTCCTCAGGTTTGCCAAGACCTCCGGCTGGGCGCCACGGTCAATCTCGGTAGTACTAAAGTCGTCGAGCAGTACGCCAACTACATTGGAGTGGGCTCGGTGAAGCCTTACAATTGGGGCGAGCGGCCGCGTGAAGGCGAATCCCTCCTCAAAGCTCATCTCCCAAAGCAGCCTACGGCAATGGGACACCTGAGCATACTCCTCCTCCGTGGGAGGCAGGGAGCCGCACATCATAGCTTGATCAAGACCGAGAAGACGCAGGCCTTCGCCAACGCTCATACGCGAGGGGGGAAATCCGTAGTCCCTGAGGGCGTCTATACGGGTTCCCCAGAGCCAGAAGAAATCCCTCGATCTCCGCGTCACAGCTCCTCCCTCCTGACCGGCACAGGTCCTTCCGGAGTGACGCGGATGAACTGGGCTCTCATCAGCGACTCGAAGGAGTCCCAGTAGACGTAGAGTAAAAGGTCTGGCGCTACCTCGAGCATGCTTCCCATCACCCATATCGCGGAGTCGATCATGGTTCCGCCGTCCCACGTGCGTCCATCGTCCCAGCTAACATGGATTGTACACCCGGGGAGACGGTGGGCCACCACGAGGGCGCCGGAGGACGTCCGCACCATGTTGGAGGTGGCATAGCCCGGGAAGGGTCCACGCAGACAGGGCCCCCAGGTTCTACCTCCGTCACGGGACCACGTCTCCCACATCCACGGGGAATAGATCGGACGGGTCAGGGCAAGTATGCTCCCGTCCGACGTCTCAACGCCGCAGACCTCTGTAAGATCCAGATTGCCACCGATCCGTTCGCCCGACGTGTCGCGGGTCCCGTCGAGGTTGACCCAGGACGACCAACTAATTCCTCCGTCGGTCGAGCGGCACGCGAAGGCCTGGCAGTGGTGCGACCCCCAGGAGAAGATAGAGTCTTGAACGCTAGACGAGCCATGCCTCCCGTAGCCGAACATCAGAGTCGAGCCGTCGCGGAGATTCAGAAGAGGTCCTGGATGAATGCGGTCTACCCCAGGCGGAGTCGCCGGGAGCCCTATTCTCTCGGGCTTGGACCAGGTTCGTCCATCATCCATGGACTCAGCGATGTAGGAGGCGTTCTCCCGGAGAATCAGCATGCGAAGCCGGCTATCTGGGAAGACGTGGATGATTCGCCCTCCCTCGGCGGGCAGCCCTTGAGGTTCCTCCGGCTCGGACCAGGTCTTTCCGTTGTCCGCCGATCGCAAGAAGAGGTGGGTGATCCTACCTCTGTAGGGCTCTTCTTGTACGCCGAAGTCTAGCAGAAGATCGCCTCCCGGTGTCCTCACCAGCTCTCTTGGCCGCTGCCACTTGCCGAACCTTGTATCCGGGCAGGGGTGAAACCAGTTCTTAGGCGGACGCGGATCGGCGTTCCACTTGGTCGATGAGTCCTGCTCGCCCTCGGCAAAGACCCTGCGGAGATCCGCACCGTTGAAGAGGTACAAACCGACCCTGCCTGGGCGTCCTAGGGCCGGATGCAAGGCTTCGAAGAGGCCCGAGTCGTCGATGCG
>CAYWSC010000402.1:0-2113 GCA_964460695.1 Hadarchaeota archaeon (SeqCode) | reverse complement strand
GCATCCCGAACAGGCCTATCTCTTGGAGGCGGATCCTAGGTGTCTTGTCGCAGTTCCACACGTGTCTTCGGAGAAGGAGATCGTCGAAGGCGCACCGCTGGGCGAGTCGGTTTTCCTTGTTGATCCCAGAGGGATGGGTGAGAGCCTCCCCGGAGGCGGTGAGAGAGAGCTCTTCGATCCATATGGGCTAGACTACATGTTCCACGGTCTTGGCCTCATGCTATCGGAGGATTATCTTGGCAGGAGGGTATTCGACGTACTGCAGGTCATCGACATGCTCAGATCTGCAGGTGCAGCGGTGGTCGACCTATACGGGAGGGGGCTCGGCTCGCTGGTCGCGCTTTTTGCAGCCCTTCTCCACCCTTCGGTACAAAGGTTGACCCTGAAGAACTGCCCATCGTCCTTTGAGGAGTGGTGTCTCAGCCCTATTGTCAGCTGGCCCTCCTCGTGCTTTCCCAGGGGGATTCTGCGGGTCGCCGACATCCCGGAGATGGTATCCAGCATGGGAGGCCGGGTGCAGATCACCGATCCCTGGGGTCCGATGATGGGCTGAGCCAGCCGGCTCTAGCAGAGGTCTGAGAATCCAGGGGGAGAATTCTCCGAAAGCATTATTTTGAGAGGGGGCCGACGGCCGGGCATGAAGCGGAAGCCGGACTTCGAGCGTCTCGAGAAGGTACTTCGCCTGGAGGGCGAGCCCGATGTGGTGCCCTTCTACGAACACCTAGTCGACGAGGAGATAGTTCACGCGGTTCTCAAGCTGCCCCGAAGAGAGGAGACGCTCGACCAACAGATCGAAGAAAAGATCCGCTTCTACAAGGGCCTCGGTTACGACTACGTGCCGATGGAGATCAACTGGCCCTTCCCCCGGAAGAACTTCGTGAGTGGCCCAGACAGCGCGCCCCTGCCTAGGGCCGAGCGCACCTGGGTAGACCAGATGCACGGGACTATAGAGACGTGGGAGGACTTCCATGCCTATCCCTGGCCAGATAGCTCCGCCGACTACTCATGGCCGGTTGAGCGGCTTTCGAGGGCGGTTCAGGAGCCGATGAAGGTCATAGGCCATGCCGCTGGAGGTGTCCTCGAGAACACCATGTGGCTGATGGGCGCGAAGCCCTTCATCAGGTCTCTGTACACCCAGCGGGATCTGGTTGAGGCAGTGTTCGAGAAGGTCGGTTCCTCGCTCGTCGAGGCCTTCGGACAGATATCTGATGTGGAGGGTGTTGGTGCCATCTGCCTCGGCGACGATATGGGGCTGAGGACGGGAACGATGATACCGCCAGCCCTTCTGAGGAAGTATGTCTTTCCGTGGCATAGGAAGCTCTGTAGGGTGGTTCATTCAAGGGATCTTCCCTTCATCCTCCACGCATGCGGCAACCTCACCCAGGTCATGGACGACCTCGTAGATTTCGTCGGGATCGATGCGAAGCACTCATACGAGGATGCTATCATGCCGGTTTCCGAGGTCAAGGAGAGGTGGGGGGATAGGATCGCCGTCCTCGGTGGGGTTGACGTAGATGTACTGACCAGGAAAGACCCCGAAACCACGGCACAGTACGTTAGGCGTCTCATGGGTACGTGCCTGGCGGGCGGCGGATGGGCACTCGGCTCTGGGAATAGCATCCCCAACTATGTTAATCTAGAGAGCTACCTAGCAATGCTGAGAGTGGGGGAGCGCATAGGCAGGTATCCCGTGTGAACGTGCCTACCTGAGAGAGTCTTCTACCAGGCGGGTGTGGCCAACTTCCCTGAAGAGCCTTCTCTTGACCATCAGAAGCCACAGAAGGCCCCCGGTGAACATGAAGGTCCCGGTGACGACGCACCACTCCGTGAAGAATATCCAGAAGGCCGCCTGGTTCCTCGCCCTTACCGCCTCGCGCAACGCCTTGTCGCACTTAGAGAGGATCTCGTCGAAGGCTTTCAGGGCCTCGTCAGTCCGGGCCTGCACATAGAGGTTCAGGGCCTCCTTCCTGTCCTGCTGGATGTCGATGATCATCCTGTCCAGACCCTCGGTGTTCCCCCCGATCCTCTCAACCATCGCCCCCATGGAGTAGAGCGTCTCCACTGCCTCCCCGGCCTCTCTCATCTTCCTCCTTATCAGGTGGACCTTCTCCAC
>CAYWSC010000401.1:0-2121 GCA_964460695.1 Hadarchaeota archaeon (SeqCode) | reverse complement strand
GGTATCCACTCGATGTCGCACGGTACCCGCGTCAAGACGAACTGTGGCTCACCTCGGATCCAGCCCAGGAAGAGCTCGTTGGTCGTCGCCACCTCGCCTAGGAAGATTATCCTCACCCTGCCGGTTTCCGGGTCCACCCTTGCGCTGCACCCGGCCAGCGGAATTCCCAAGGCCAGCCACAGTATTGTAAACATCCTCAAAAGCTGGGCCAAGGACATCCCCATCCCTAGAGGTTGGGGCAGGCTCTTAAGTGTCACACGCCGGTGGAGGCCGCTTCTCCCCCATCCCATCCGTCCTACGACGTGTTCATCCGTGAGGCAACTTTCTGGAGTCAAACATCGTGCCCAGCGTCTACGCCATCCTCGTAGTTGAGACCTCGCGGTACAGCCTCCGCCTCACCATGATGCTCCACAGGATCAGGCCGCATATCAGGCTGGCTGCGGAGACTGTGCTCCACTCGACAATGTAGATCCACATCAGGGCTCTCTGTTTGGCCTTGATGAGCTCAGAATCTATCTCTGGAAACTGTGAGAATAATTCGTCTAGCCTTGCAGAGGCCTCCTCGTACCTGCTCTGAAGATAGTCCCGGGCAGCCTCTCTGTACAGATCCGTCATAGAGTCCAGTCGCCTCTCCACCCTAACTGTTCGCGCGCCGAACCTCTGGACGAAGTCTATTACCGCGTAGGTAGCCTTCCGCCTCTGCTGGTACGCGACGAATCTCTCCCTTATCAGGTGAACCAGCTCAAGGTCCTTCGGGTAGGGCAGACCGGCCATGAAGTAGATCTGGTTGTAGACGAAATCCATCATGTAGCGGTAGTCGACTCTGCTTGACCCTGGGATGTTGTCCCAGCCGTGGTCGACCTGTAGCACGTGGCCCTTGCCGTAGATCTTGGTCACTACCGCCGGCGTTCCTCTTCCCTTCCACACGGCCTCAACGGTGGAGTCCAGCCGAGGGGTGATGTCACCGTGGTGACCGGCGTTCAGGGCAACGGATTCGATGCCCGGCAGGTTCAAGGGGCTCTCCTCGTTCACTATCCTATAGTACGTCCTCCCCGAGGTGGCTGGTATGTTGTTGAGCATGACCTTTGCCGGGAAGACCTCGTAGAAGCTCATGGCCATCCACTTCTCAATGTCGTTGGTGCCGCCCCAGTTGCAGAACTCTACCAGGCCGAGTCCCATCCCCCTCTCCACGGAGCGTTGAAACCAGTCGATCTGTTCGATACTCATAACGTCGGGAGTGAAGTCCTCGAATACGGCGACGTCGTACCCCTCGGCAAGCTCCCGCTCGGACCTCGGCACGTAGATACGGATCATTCTCTTCGCATCGGCAAGGGATGGCATCCACTCGATGTCACAGGGAACCCTTGTAAGGGAGAAGTGCGGCTCCTGCTCAATCCACTGGAGGAAGAGCTCGCTGCTCCAGCTACCTCCCCGATGAATATGACCCTCACTCTGTCATCGGGCCCGCCGTTGCAAGTGCCGGATCCGAGAAGAAGAACCTCAAGAAACAGAGCGGCTAGGACGACCTTCGGCTTTGACAACGGCGCTCCTTCCATCATGAATTAGGGATGGACCGAGCGGGATTTGAATTCGCGCGGCCGCCGATCTGTCGATCTGGCCGTCCCGCGGCCCCCGCCTCGCGCTCGCCGGGTGCAACGCACCCTAAGGCGGTGCTCTACCAGGCTGAGCTATCGGCCCATCGGCAGCTGGTCGTCGCGGCATCTCTTAAATTGTATCGTCGGCGCGCCTTCCTCAGTCGCCTTCAAACTCCACCAGGTTAACCACGCGGTACCCCTGAAGCTTCTCCTTTCCGTGGAGATCTGGGAGATCCACGACGAATGCTACGGCGACTACCTCTCCCCCGAGCTCCTCGACAAGCTCGATTGCCGCCTTCATCGTTCCGCCGGTGGCGACGAGATCGTCGACCATGAGGACTCTCTGCCCGGGCTCTATGGCATCCACGTGCATCTCGACGACATCGGTGCTATACTCGGTCTGGTACTCCTTTCTGACCGTCTTGTATGGGAGTTTCCCAGGCTTCCTCACCGGAACGAATCCCGCGCAGAGCTCAAGTGCCAAAGGGGCTCCTATGATGAAGCCCCTGGACTCGATCCCCACGAC
>CAYWSC010000400.1:0-2122 GCA_964460695.1 Hadarchaeota archaeon (SeqCode) | reverse complement strand
AGGAGGAAACGGATGTCGTCCGAGTTCAAATACATAGTGCGCATGTTCGGAACCGACGTGGACGGCAATAGGCCACTCGTTCTAGGGCTAACCAGCATCAAGGGAGTGGGCCTGAGCATGGCCTCCTCCATAGTCAAGGCCCTCGGCCTGGATCCCAAGGTCAAGATCGGAGAGCTCAGCGACGAGGTGATATCGAGGCTCACCAAGGCTGTGGAGGACCCCGTATCGGTCGGCGTGCCCAGCTGGAAGCTGAACCGTCAGAAGGACTACGAGACGGGGAGGGATCTCCATCTGAACACCTCCCAGCTTCTCATGACCGTCCGTGAGGACATAAACAGGCTGAAGAGGATTAGGAGCTACAGGGGGATCAGGCACGAGAGAAACCTGAAGGTGAGGGGGCAGAGGACCAGGTCGACCGGAAGAAAGGGCTCTGTCGTCGGAGTTAGGAAGAAGAAGGGCGGCGGCATCATCAGGGAGTCCAGCGAGAAGAGGTAGGTGACCGTGGGCGGAATTAGGAAGATGAAGAAGAAGTACGAGAGCCCCAAGCACCCGTGGGACAGGGCCCGAATCGAGCGTGAGGCGGAGATCCGGAGGAAGTACGGCCTGAGGACCAAGCGGGAGATCTGGAGGGCTGAGACGATCCTCAGACGGTTCAGGAGGGAGGCCCGTAGGCTCCAGGCCATGACGGGGGATGTTGCGGAGCGGGAGAAGACCCAGCTCATACAGAAGCTGGTCTCGCTCAACCTTCTCGACGAGAACGCGTCCCTGGATGACGTGCTCAGCCTGACGCTGGAGGACATCCTTGAACGGAGGCTGCAGACCGTCGTCTACAGGAGGGGCTTGGCCTCGACGCCCAAGCAGGCGAGGCAGTTCATAGTCCACGGACACATAGTGGTCAAGGGCAGGAAGGTCACGGTTCCAAGCTACATGGTCAAGGCCGACGAGGAGGGCATGATCGGCCACAGGAAGGGATCAACGGTCTCCGAGATCGTCGTCGCCAAGCCGTCGGAGGCCGAGACAGAGGTGGAGGCTTAGAGAGATGCCGAAGGGAGAGAAGGAGGGCGTGGCCCACATATACTCAAGCTTCAACAACACGATCATCCACATAACCGACCTGAGCGGAGCCGAGACGGTGACTTTGTGGTCGGGTGGAAGGGTCGTCAAGCAGGACAGGATGGAGGCGACCCCCTACGCCGCGATGAAGGCCGCCATGGCGGCTGCCGAGGAGGCCAGGGAGAAGGGGATAACCAGGATACACATCAAGGTCCGCGCCCAGGGCGGGTCAAAGGCGAAGACCCCGGGGCCCGGGGCCCAGGCGGCCATAAGGGCGCTGGCCCGGGCCGGCCTGATACCTGGGAGGATAGAGGACGTGACTCCTATTCCCCACGACGGCACCAAGGGCAAGGGGGGCAAGAGGGGCCGAAGGGTATAGTTCCAACCTGAAAGTGGTGCTTCCTTGAAAGTCCAGATCCTGAAGAGAAGCGAGATGGAACTGGAGGTCCTCGTCGAGGGGATCAATGCGGCCTTCGCCAACGGCCTGCGCCGCACCATGATAAGCGAGGTCCCCACCATGTGCATAGAGGACGTGGAGGTCTTCGAGAACTCCTCCTCCCTCTACGACGAGATGATCGCCCACAGGCTTGGCCTCATCCCCCTGAAGACCGACCTGGAGAGCTACGTTCTGCCCGAGGAGTGCGTCTGCGGGGGCGAGGGATGCAGCTCCTGTTCGCTCATGTTCATCCTGGACCGGGAGGGACCCGGAATCGTCTACAGCGGCGACCTCCAGTCTGAGGATCCGAGGATATTCCCCGTGAGCGACGACATCCCGATAGTAGAACTCGCCGAGGGCGAGAGGGTGAGGATGGAGTGCACCGCAAGGCTTGGGAGGGGCCTCGAGCATGCAAAGTGGCAGCCAGGCGTGATATCGTACAAGAACCTCTACGAGGTGAAGGTCCCGGAGAGCTGCGACCCCTCGGTGGCCGAGAGGTGCAAGAGGGGGGTCCTCGCAGCGGAGGATGGAAGAGTCGTCGTGGTGGACACGACCCGCTGCAACCTCTGCAGGGTCTGTCAGAGATACTGCCCCGAGATCCAGATAGACGTCCGCTCCGATGTCTTCATATTC
>CAYWSC010000399.1:0-2134 GCA_964460695.1 Hadarchaeota archaeon (SeqCode) | reverse complement strand
ATGGACGCCTTACCTGCCATGAATAGGCATCGCATAGTCGTCGATGGTAGCGAGTTTCTGCTCATAGGTACGGCCCACGTCTCCAGGGATAGTGTGGAGGAAGTCAAGGAGGCCATACTCGAGGAGAGGCCAGAAATCGTGGCGGTCGAGCTGTGCAAGCCGCGCTACCAAGTCCTGATAGACAGACGGGGATGGGAGGAGACGCCGCTCACCAAGCTTCTGAAGGGCGAGCAGCCCTACTTCTTCCTGGGCCAATCCTTCCTGGCGATGATCCAAAGAAGCCTAGGCGAGCAGCTCGGCGTAGAGCCGGGGGCTGAGATGCTGGAGGCGATAAGGGCAGCCCAAGAGGTCGGTGCGAAGGTCGCCCTCGTGGACAGAAAGATAGCCATCACGCTTAGGCGTGCATGGAGCAGGATGAGCCTCAGAGAGAAGTTTAGGATATTCAAGGAGCTGCTATACGGATTCCTAGGTGCAACCGAAGAAGAGGAGATAGACGTAGAGGCCTTGAAGAGGCAGGACGTAGTCACCGAGATGATGGAGGAGCTAGGCCGACTCGCACCAAAGGCCAAGGAGGTCCTGGTCGACGAGAGGGATGCATACATCGCGGCTAGGATAAGGGAGCTGGCCCAGCAGGGATACAAGAGGATCGTCGCGGTGGTCGGAGCGGGCCATATCAACGGCCTCCTAGCCAACCTCTCCTCCAACGATACGGTCGATGTAGCGGAACTGGAGAGCATACCGAGGAACCTATTCTCCCTCAAGCTCGTGGGATACCTGATACCCATCGCATTCCTCGGGATCTTCGTCTGGACGATCTACTCTCAGGGCTGGGGGAAGTTTCTAGACATAGTGTACAAGCTATTCTGGATAGGCGGAGGCCTCTCGGCGCTGGGGGCGCTTGTGGCTCTAGCCCACCCCCTGGCCATAGGTGCGGCGTTTCTCGCCGCGCCCTTTGGAATACTAAACCCTCTGATAGCGACAGGATGGATATCGGGCTATGTCCAGATACTTGTCAACCCGCCGCAGGTCAAGGACTTCCAGGACCTGAGGGAGATAAAGAACGTCAGGTCCTTCTGGACCAACAGGCTGACCAAAGTCTTGCTGGTCGCTGCCTTCACCAACATCGGAGCGACGGCTGGGGCCGTCATCGTCATCGGCATGGTCCTCGGAAAGGTACTCAGCATACTTCTAATCAGCATCGCCATCGTCATAACCATACTTGCCTTCCGCTAGTGGTGTCCTTGAGGGTGGCCGTGAAGATCGCATACCTAGGAGAGCGCTATTCCGGCTACCAGAGACAGCCAGGCAAGAAGACCGTCGAAGGATCCATATTGGAGGCCCTTTCCGGTTCAGGTCTGATACGGGGAATTTCCCAGTCGAGATTTGCCTCTGCAGGGAGAACCGACCGAGGTGTCAGCGCCCTGGGCCAGGTCATCGCCTTCGACCTACAGGAGGGGGAGAAGGCGCTTTGCAGGAGGATCAACTCGAAGCTGCCGGGGGACATAGTTGCCTGGGCCAAGGCAGATGTCCCGGAGTCCTTTCACCCTAGGAAGAGCTCCATCTCGAAGACCTATCTCTACCTCTTCGACGATGCGGACCTGGACAGGGGACGGCTCGAGTCGGCCTGCAGCATCTTCGTAGGGACCCATGACTTCTCCCAGTTCTCGCGTCCATGTGGAAGGCCAACGGTGAGGACCGTCGAGCAGATCTGGGTCGAGGGAGAGCACCCTGCAAGGGTCTTCCTCAAGGGAAGGGGCTTTCTATGGATGCAGGTTAGGAAGATGATGAAGGCCGTCGAACTTATCGCCAGAGAGACCATCGATCCTGCCGCGGTACGCAAGGCTCTTCAAGGAGAGAGAAGCCTCGCCATAGAGCCTGCGCCAGCCGAAAACCTCATCCTGTGGGATGTCGAATACAGAGGGGTAGAGTTTGCACCCGACGGGCCGTCCGTTGCTCGGGCAAAAGAGTTTTTAGCGGCCTCCATGCGTAGGCTCAGGCTGGCCATCGAGGTCAGACGTGCGATTCTAGACGGCTTAAGGATGTCTGAGGACTAATGCCCCGGTGGCTTAGGTGGCTATAGCGCCTGCTTGGTAAGCAGGAGGTCGCGGGTCCGAATCCCGCCCGGGGCTTCAAA
>CAYWSC010000398.1:0-2139 GCA_964460695.1 Hadarchaeota archaeon (SeqCode) | reverse complement strand
GGGGGGGGGGAACTCCTATGAAAATCGTAGGAGAAGATGTATCGATTCCATTGGATGTCCCAAGGGACTTTCGGCAGACCTATGTTGAGAACTATCTCAAGATGTCGAGAAACTCTGGAAGACTGATGTTGTTCGCCGGTGACCAGAAGGTCGAACACCTCAACAACGACTTCTATGGAGAAGGTATTCATCCTGACGATTCCCGGCCGGACCACCTATTCGAGATAGCGAGCAGGGCGAACATAGGAGTATTTGCCACCCAGCTCGGCCTTATGGCTCGCTATGGCTCGGATTATCCTCAGGTACCGTACCTTGTGAAGCTAAATTCGAAGACGAACCTCGTCAAGACGGATCAGGCGGATCCTCTTAGTAGCCAATGGCTCGACGTCTCAGACGTGCTAGAATTCAAGAGAGAGTCGGGACTGAACATCGTGGCAGTCGGCTACACGGTGTACTTGGGAAGCCAGTTCGAGGCGACGATGCTGCATCAGGCCTCGAAGATAGTCCATCAGGCCCATCTGAAGGGCCTTCCGACCGTGCTGTGGATGTATCCTAGGGGAAAGGCGGTTAGAGAGGAAAAGGACCCGCACCTGATAGCAGGTGCAACGGGCGTCGCTGCATGCCTGGGAAGCGACTTTGCAAAGGTCAACTACCCGGAAAAGCCGGGTCTTGATTCCGCAACGGCATTCCGAGAGGCCGTCCTGGCGGCCGGGCGAACAAAGGTGGTTTGCGCCGGCGGCTCTAGCCTAGATCCACAGGTCTTTCTCCAAAGGCTGTATGACCAGATACATATCAGTGGTGCAGCGGGGAATGCCACCGGGCGGAACATTCACCAGAAGTCCCTTGAGGAGGCCGTCCGGATGTGCAATGCCATCTACGAGATAACCGTCGAAGACGGAACCGTTGAGGATGCCCTTGAGATCCACAAGGGCTAGACCAGTCGCCCACGATCGATGCGGTGAGTTACCTAGTATCCCTCTCGAGCCCGGAAGGGGTTGAAAAAACTGTCGAGTTTTCGGGGGTGGGCCTGGCTCCTCAGCTGAAGGTCTCCCTCTCCAGCCTCTTCAGGAACTCTAGGCCGCGGGTGACCAGCGTATCGGAGTCCGGCGCAAGCTTCCTCCACACACACGTTGCACGTCTCATCGAGTCGGAAACCTCCACGAATGACTCTAGGCCCACGAGGCCTCGGTATCCGCCGTCGGCAAGCCCCCTGTAGATGGCCTTCCAGTCAACAGTGCCCGTCCCGGGGATGCCCCTGTGGCTCTCGCTTAGATGGTAGTGGCAAAGGTGGGGAGCCGCCTTGAGCGTCGGATTGTAGAAGTCATTTTCCTCTATGTTCATGTGGTATGCGTCTAGGTGTATTGCCACGTTCTCCATCCCGATCCTCTGCATCATCTCCATGGCTTGATCACAGGTGTTTATGAGGAAGGTCTCGTAGCGGTTCACCGGCTCAAGTCCGATGGTAATCCCTAGGTCCTCAGCGTACCTAGCTACCTCTCTCAGCGCGGAGGCTGCTCTGTCCCAGTGGGCGGGACCTGGCTCCTCCTCTGGCAGGTAGCCTAACGCCGAGTAGATTACTCCCGACAGGAGACCGGATCCCATTCGATCCGCAGCATCCAGGCATCTCTTCAAGAACCTGACTCCTGCCTCCCTAACGCTGGGATTTGGACTGGTGATGTCTGTCTCCCTGGAGAGGACGACCGAGCAGCACACGCCGAGGGACGCAGAGTCAAGCCTCTCCCTGATCGCCTCTGGATCTACGAGGTCGATCTCCATCAGCGGGACCTCTATGACGTCGAATCCAAGGTCCTTCACGTGGTCTATGATCCACAATGATTTGTTGCTCCAAGAACTCGTCCACGAGTAGGCGTGGACGGCGTAGCGAAGCGCCATAGCCTACGGGCGCCACACTTCCGATAAAAAGCTCTCCGACCATCCGGCTAGGTTATATATGGCGTGGACGCATATCATCATCGGTTGGGTGAAGAGGATGGAGCATCAGAAGACCAGGATCATAGCCGAGCTGAATGTCGTGCCCCTTGGAAAGCCTTCGACAAGCCTCAGCAAAGAGATCGCAGAGGTCGTCAAGGCGATCTCCAAGGTCGAAGGACTCACCCACGAGCTGACCCCCATGAGCAC
>CAYWSC010000397.1:0-2153 GCA_964460695.1 Hadarchaeota archaeon (SeqCode) | reverse complement strand
CGCCTCCTCAAACATGACGCACTTCGCCAACAGACGGTGGCTGCCCATCATGTCGCCGTGGTCCGAGGTGAACACGATCATCGTATCGTCGTAGATGCCGCAATCTTGAAGGGTCTTGAGGATCTCTCCGACGTACGTGTCGACGAGACTACACAGCCCCCAGTAGCGGGCTATCAGGTCGCGCCAGTCAGCCTCCGTTCTCAGGGTGTGCCCGCCGTGCCCGAATTGGAAGTAGGCTTTTTGAAAGAGCCTTGTCTTGAGGGGCTGCTCCTCCGTAGGCGGAAGGTCGAAGTTTCTCGGCAGATACACGTCATCGGGGCGGTACTGCCCGTCACGCGGGCCGAAATACGGCATATGGGGCTCCAAGAAGTTGACGAAGAGGACGAAGGGACGAGAATAGTTCTCCCTGATGAAGTTCTTCGCCTCCATGGCCAGGTAAGCAGGCTTTCCGAACTTCTCCGGAAGCCTAGCCGCTTCCCCACGGGTGAAATACTTGCCTTCCTTTGGCTTGAATCCCCTGCTGATGAGGAAGTCGTGATAGGTGGAGTGGGCGTCTCTGTCGCGGCCCGGGCGGTAGTACTTGCGGTATCCGTCCTCTATGCTTCTCCATTCGTCAAACCCGTGTTGCCTGAATATCTCGTCGCCGAGGTGCCACTTCCCAAAGTATCCTGTGTAGAACTCGCCCGGCGCAAGCATCTCTGGGAGACACTTCACCTCTGGGGGAAGCGGGACGTTGTTCGCCGTGCAGCCGGAGGTGTGGGGAAATAGCCCGGTCATTATCGTCGATCTTGAGGGCGTGCACACTGGCTGGGTGACGTAGCACCTCTCGAAGACGTAGCTGTGTCCGGCCAGACGATCCAGATTGGGCATGTGTATCCTGTCATTTCCGTACGCCTGCAGCGTGTCGAAGCGCTGCTGGTCTGTGAAGAGGAAGAGGAGGTTTGTCACAGGAGATCCCCTTTCATTTCTCTGCCAGATGCCTTGGTCTTATGTCTTACCGCCGCGCAGAAGGATGTATTTATCCCTCCCCGTGCCGAGGATTCTTTGGATGGACATCCTCATAGTCGGCCCCGCGGGATCCGGCAAGAGCCTCCTCACTGCGAGCTTTGGGCGCTACTTGGAGGAAGAGTACAGCGTCAGGTATGTAAACCTGGATCCAGGAATAGTCGATCCCCCTTACAAGCCAGACTTCGACGTGAGACATCTGTTCACCCTTGAGGACATAATGAGGCAGTCCGGCCTCGGACCGAACGGGGCGATGTTGGAGGCGATAGACAGGATGGCCGATCTGGAGATTGAGGTCGATGCGGCCGACTGGGTCGTCATAGATTCGCCAGGTCAGATGGAGCCGTTCGTATTCAGGGAGACAGGCCCGCGTCTGGTAGAGAGGCTGGGGGATCCTTGCTGCGTCTACGTGGTCGACGCGACCTCGCCTCTTGGAACACTGCCGAGCCTCTACCTCTATTCGCTGGCTGCCCAGTACGCACTGGGGGCGCCTGCGATAAACGTGTTCAACAAGATAGACCTCATATCTGGTTCGCGGCGGGCTGAGCTCGCGGAATGGATTAGAAACCCCCGACTGGAGGGATCTCTCCAAGGAGGAGTTCGCGACGAGATAAACGCAGAGGTGCTCGGCATCCTGAAGAGGTATCTGCCGTCCCAGGAGCCATGCCTCGTCTCGGCCAGGACTGGCGAGGGATTTGACCATCTCTTCTCCTTGGTTCACGAGGTTCGCTGTGCATGTGGCGACCTCACGTGAAGCTCTGTATGGGAGCAATTGAGCATTATCGAAAGATCTCTTCGGCCTCCACCGAGCGCCGTGCCAATCGGAACTAGGTCGAGGAAACCAACATGGTCGTCGCGTGCCCTCCTAGGCAATCGTAGGAGGGTCAACAACAAGGCAGCGATACGGCTGCTGTGGGACGATCTCCTGGATTAGCCCAATCTCTACTCGAGAAGAGTCCCCGCCAAAGACGGGGCTTCGCGCTGGCGAACCTCTAAATCTATTTAAAGATTATTGCATGCCTCGACCTGGCGGTTAGGACAATCCAACAGGGTGACTGGAGTTATGCCGGAAGGTCCAGCTGGACGGAAACGAGACGGATCCTCGTTTTGGCGGCCTTGGGCGGGCCTCCTTCTTTCGGCCATTGTGG
>CAYWSC010000396.1:0-2158 GCA_964460695.1 Hadarchaeota archaeon (SeqCode) | reverse complement strand
CAAGACTGCCCAAATCGACGCTGAAGGCTCCAGTAGCCGTGGGAAGGCAAAGTACCTACGCGGTGGGCGAAAACTTCAACCCTCTCAAGGGCTTTTTCTCCTCATTGAGAAACCTGGCGAAGAAACCCCACATCCCAGTCCTGTTGCACACCTTGAGGAGGATCGTGGACCAGCCCGCTGGCAGAGATATTCGAATCTGATCCTCATCTCTCTTCACGCCTCGCACACCCTCGTGCCGCCAGATCTCGACCCCGTTTACCCGGACTGAGATGTCGTCGTCGCTGCCGAGGCTCAGGATCACGTTCTGGTCGGCGGGACTGAGGACCTTGCACGTTGCATATGCTATGCAGTCGGCGACCTGCCTCTGATCCCCGAAGATCTCGCAAAGCCCCACCGTGCCTGCCTGGGACTCTCTGACTATCCAGTGGACGGGGCCATACTTCCCCTGGTATGTCGCCTCTAGGTCGACTCCGCGCTCGGGAGGAAATTCGGCTTGGAGTCGGGATCTCGAGGAATCGTCGAAGGGGCCGACGATGTGCCAGGCTGGGATGATCCCATCGATGGGCCTGGGCCTTGTCCAACGACCTGGCGGCTGGATCCTGGAGGCGGCCATGACCTCGGGCTCGGGTGGGACTTCCAGCCCGCCCGACTCGCCAATCTCCCTGTTTATCCTGCCTATCTCCTCTCGTAGGGGCGTGCTCTTTGCCCACCCGCCGTAGGGCTCTTTGATGTTGCAGGCGAAGGCTACGAGGCCATCCGAGCCCTCTCGGACGTAGTCCTCGACCTGCTCTCTCAGCTGGCGGGGCGACGGCTCGGTAGCCCCTCCTCCCCAGAAGGCCTGGTAGACGCCTATGAAGGGCATTCCGGGGACCTTGGCCCTGGCGGCGGTGAGCATCCACTGCACCTCTAGGCTCGTGGCAAGCCTGTCGTACCCAGACTCATTCACCGGGTACCAGTATATCAACATCGCGTCGCAGACGCCCTCGTCGAGGTTGCACAGCGACCCGGCAGAGCCGTATCCCGCACACACCGGGTGGTGACGATCTCCCTCGATGCTGCGGATCGTGGAGTACAGCGCCTTTAGGGCCGATAGGGCGTCGCCCGGGCTGTCGTCGAGGACGTAGTAGCCCCACAGGTTTGGCGAGTCCCTTACAGCCTCGACCTCCTTGGCGCACTCCTCAGGCAGGAAGAGGAACTGGCCCTCTCGGTGCTCCTGGGGCTCTGTGCCGTCGTATCCGCGCTCACATCCCTTGAGCGAGTTCGGCGTGTACTTTGAGTAGTATATCAGCTCGTCCTCCACCTGGACCAAGCCCTCCGGTGGCAGAGCCCGCGACTCCACCGCCAGAAGAGGTATCTCCTCTTGTTTTGAGTCGATACGATCTCCCAGCCGGGGCCTGCCGTATATGTGGTGGGTCAGGTGATACATCACCTTGATGCCGCTTTTCTGGAGAAATGACCCCGTCTCGGATCGCTCGTCGAGGAACTCTGACCCACCGATCACAAGATTCATTCCCGCCTCGCTGACCAGCCTGAGGTCCTCCAGGGTCTGCGCCGCATATGTCCCTAGAAGGGGCGATCCGTCGACGCTCAGATCGATGCCCATCCTCACAAACCTGCTTCCGCCCATTGGCAATGCCCCTTGGCCCGACGAGTCCCACCTATTTGAATCCTTCTCCGACGAGTCTCCCGTCTTCCGGCCGGTCTGTCCGAGGCGCCTAGATGGAGACCTCCACGCCGTAGACCCTCTCCACATTCCCCTTGTGGATCACAAACGCCGCCTCCTCATCCATGGCGCCTTTTTCCAAAAGATATCTTGTCGTTCGCGGGACGGTCCTGGGCCCCGTGACGGCCCCCGGCCTAGAAGGGTCGTCTATGAAGTCCGTCTCCAACATGAATCTGTCCCCCTGCTTCAACGCGCAAGACACCTGCTCCCGGCTGGCAATCAGAGAGGGAAAGATGCCCGTCGATATTCCGGCATCCACCAGCGGCGGGGAGAAGTGTCTGACGACCCTTGAGGGTTCAAGGCCCGCCCTACGCGCCCTCGCCGCGAGCTCTTCGAACTGGGCGGGTGAGCCTGACTCCATGTGGAGCTGGACGGCACATCCCACCTCGGCTGCGAGCCCAAGAGCCAGGTCGAGCAGTCGGTTCGACGCCTCTA
>CAYWSC010000395.1:0-2161 GCA_964460695.1 Hadarchaeota archaeon (SeqCode) | reverse complement strand
CCGGGCCCTTTCTGGCCAAAATCTGGCAGAACCGCCGTCCCAGGTTCCCCACACCTACGAGAACAATCCGCACCGACCGTGGCCTCTTGTCCATAGCCTTACCCCAAAAAAGAATAGAGCCTGCCTCTGCTTCTAGGTGCCTTCTTATCTGACCCGTGGCATTTGATCTAAACGTGCTCTTCCAATCCTCTCCGAGATCCACTCGTTAGAAAACCCAAGCTCACGTAATAAACAACATTCAACTAAGACTTTTAGTTTTTCTGTCAGATAAAATAAAGATGGTCCTTGGCTAGCTGTTTTCTCAAGTTTGGGATCATGATGTATCAAGTAGTTCCTGGTGTCCACGACCTGACAAATAAAACGCTTCCTTTCTTCTCGATTGCCAATCAACCTACTGGATACATAGGGGAACATTTCGCATATTTTTTTCAATCGGGTACGCAAACTTAGTTCATTGCTATACTCCAATTTTTTCATCAGCCATTCGCGCCATTTAGTCGGAGCTGTACCAAGGATTTCATCTACCCGCTCTTGATGTTCATCCTCTGGCAACTCGTAACCCCCTATGACTAGTCGGTGAAAGGCTTCCAGCGCATGAACAATGTTCAAAAAGCGAGTTTCAATGTACATTTCTGGAGCTCGAATAGTAGCGAAGTACATGGTCAAAACGGGTTTCAGTCGCTCTCTCATATCAAACCAGTTACAGATGACGTCTTGAAAATGCTCGTGTATGTCCGCTAAAATAAAGAGCGTTGCATAAGGATTCAGGTTAGCAACATTGATGGGTGTGTAGCCGGAAACCTTATATAGAATCTCAACTTCCCTGCCTTTGTCTTCAATCGCTCCCTTAATGAGGTTGGGAGCAACAGGATGCAGGAGTCCCAGACTTACAAAGTCAAGCATTGCTTGCGATGCTTCCAAAGATTCTCCCAAAGATCGAGGTAAGGGAGGAACCACTATGGCAACTGTATTTCGTCTCAGCTTCACCTCTGTCTGTATCCAAGATCTCTTTGGCCCTACCAACTTCACTTCTAGCACAATTTTCGTGCCATCGCTCAGCCGTGCCTCGAGCGGACTGGGCCTGTGAAAACGTATACTGAAGCTCCTGCTCAAGAGTTCTTGCAATTCTGGGAATTCAAACCAAATGATGTTTGCCCATAAGTCAAGACCTTCGGCTTCCACTCTCACGAACGAAAAGGTATCTTGCTGGGGATCAATATGAGCTCCAAAAAACGCTATTTCAGCAACGATGTCAGAAATCTCGCCTGCGCTAATAAGTCGATTGGTTTCTAAACAGCGATACAAAGTGACAGGCCCTTTTTCGGGCACGCTACCAAAGATTAACTCTGGCGCAAAAGGTTTGCTCAAAGCCACTGTCCCTTCTAGTGCACCTGCTAGTTCAAGTCGAATACCTTCGCTAGGGGAAAACTTAAGAGTCCCACCAATCTTCCTGCCAGGATCCTCTGGTAACCACCAAACTCCTCTGTATTCAACCTCCCTAAACAAAATTCTTACCTCCACTGCGCTCATCCTTGCTTTTACAAGCTTTGGTGTATTTCTCCAACCTATTTATCGATAAGGCCCCAAAGTTTTTGGCAAGGGTGTCTACTTGCTTTTTCATTTCGTTTAGGCGAGCGTCATCGCCCTTCATGGGTTCCTTTTTGAGTCCTCGGCTACTACTTGATACACGGAATCAGCTACGGCACCTCTTAACCTCAAATATCTGCCACCTAGTTATCCGTTCACCTCCTCTGCAAGTAAAGCGTTACCCACAGCTCTAACTAGGTACAACATCTGCAACTCTATCATACGCCCCAGCGGGATTCTCAGGCAAATCTTGCTTCTACTGGAGTTCCGATATTTCCGAAGATGAACGGCTGAAGAGGAGTTATTTCCCGTTTGACTTGTAGGGCAAGGGCTCCTGGCGCACCTGCCCGGCCAGGGCTTCGAACTCCGGGTCCTTGTGTACCAGGACCGCCCCGTGCTGGTGGGCGAAGGAGGCGATGAGGGCGTCTGCCAGCGAGAGATGGTGCTGGGCCTTAAACCGAGCGGCAGTAAGCAGGGTCGGCTCATCGACGCTCCAGAGAAAGGTCACAGGAAGCTGTTTGAGCAGCGCGTATCGCTGGCCGGCTGTCGCCTCGGATTGCTCCTGAAAAGTGAT
>CAYWSC010000394.1:0-2162 GCA_964460695.1 Hadarchaeota archaeon (SeqCode) | reverse complement strand
AAGCAGGGGCCTCTGGCATCATCCTCGTGGAGGTCGATGTCAGGGAGCTGGCTGGAAATATGGATGGCTCCGTCGACGCCGGTGAAGAAGGCTGGATAGAGGTAACCGTCAGAAACCTGCTGGACTACGAGGCGAGGTCGGTCATGGGAACGCTGACGTGCAACGATCCAGCCGTGACCATAACTGACGGCCTAGCCTGGTGGGGAGACATCTTGCCAAATGCAACGAAAAGCTCCAGGCCGAACGGTGTGGGCATTCGTCTCTCCCAAGAAGAGTCAAATCCCCTCGTAGTACTCGACCTAGCGTTGAAATGGATGGACCAGGCGAGTCGCTGGCATAACTCGAGCTGCAGAATCCAGATCCCTATAAACCAGGGGTTCTACGTCGAGATTGAGACTGGCAGGCACCACAGGGTGGGCGAGCAGGTCGAAATTTCGGCTCTGGTCACGGGCAAGCTGGACGGTCAACCTGTCCTAGGCGCAGATGTCCTTATGAACGTGACGAACCCAGACTACACGCTCGTCCCATCAATCGAGCTTAAAGACGATGGGACAGCTCCTGACAAGCGGGCGATGGATGGCCGGTACACAGAAGCATACCCACTCTCCGGGCCAAACGCGGTTGGCGTCTATCAAATCACCGTCCAGGCTTCAAGAGACGGGCTCTCTGGGAAGTCGAGGACCAGCTTCGAGGCCTACGACCCTTTCCTGATCTGGAATAGGACGTATGGAGGGGAAAGGGAAGACGTGGCAAACAGCTTGACACGCGCAGACGACGGTGGATACGTCATCGTCGGCCACACCTATTCCTTTGGTGCTAGGAAGCAGGACATATACCTGGTAAGGATAGACGCCGCTGGAAACAAGATCTGGGAGAAGACATACGGCGGGCCGAAGGACGACGAGGCCTATGCAGTGGTTAGAAGTGGCGACGGGGGATACGTCGCCGCCGGCTATACCAACTGCCCCACTACCTACCTCGACAGATCCTCCACAGCGGATATGTACCTCTTGAAGGTCAACGCTGAAGGAGACAAGGTGTGGGAGAGGAACTACGGCGATCCCGACCACTTCGACTGGGCCTATACCCTGACCAAGACATGTGACGGCTTCATACTCGCCGGCAGCAAGGCACGAACCGTCGGCCAAGAGCTGTATCGCGACGCCTGCATCTTGAAGGTCGATACGGAGGGAAACGAGATCTGGGAGAAGAGATACGGCGACAGCATGGATGATAGGGTTTTCGACATCCTCCAGACCAGCGACGGCGGTTACATCCTTACCGGGTTCGGCAACAATGAGAACGACCTCTACGTGCTCAAGATCGATCACGAGGGAAACAAGATCTGGGAGAAGACATACGGCGAGCCGAAAAGAGGAGAATACGGAGTAGCGATCGCTCAGCGCGAAGACGGCTACCTAGTCGCAGGCTTCACCTATAGAGACGAGGACCTATTGCTGCTTGGCATCGATACGCAGGGAGACAAGATCTGGGAGAGGATCTACCAGTCATCCGGCGGCATCCGTCCGGCGTCCATGATTCAGGACCGGGGCGGATTCATCGTTGTTGGTGCCCTCGGCCAGCAGTGGGCGTACATCCTCAAAGTCGGCCAAACCGGCGAGAAGGTCTGGGAGACCGCCGTCTACGATCCCCATGGAATATGGGCAAACGACATAGTCAAAAGCCCTGACTGTGGATACATCATAGCAGGAGAAAAGGGAGACGACCTGTGGGTAGCCAAGGCCAAGGGGACACCATGGGCCTACGTACCAGAGATGCCAAGGAGTACAGACATATTAGGGCTGACGCAGCTTCTCGTGGTCTCCATCACGGGGCTGCTGCTCATGAGCATTTCCCGCTCCTCAAGGGGTTCAGGACTGCGTAGCTAACTATGAATGATCTTCGACGCCTCTCACCTTCGGTCTCTTCGCCCGCGTCAGGAAACGGTCAATTCAAGAACCCGAAGCAACCTCCGCGATACCTCTCTCGAAGCAGTTACCCAATCTATCCGCAGACTTCTCGGAATGTACGGGTTGGCAGACGAATGTGCACGCCTAATCTTCTCCTCATCTGTCAACTGTCTCGGAAGTTGTCTTGAGAACTCTTCGAAATCGATTCCCTCGGCGCCAAGAACGCTGCGCAACGCGGTCGCGACATCCATG
>CAYWSC010000393.1:0-2169 GCA_964460695.1 Hadarchaeota archaeon (SeqCode) | reverse complement strand
TCGAGGCGACAACGGAGGGACCATAGTATGGCAAAGAAGGAGGTAGGCTTCCTTACCATGGGTGAGGTCGTATCCCCCACCAAGGAGATCAAGAAGGTCGGCGTCGGAGTCCTAGGCTACGCCTTCATGGGAAAGGCCCACTCCTACGCCTACAAGACGATGTCCTACATCTACTGGCCCCCGCCCGCCATCCCTAGGCTGGTCGCAATGAGCGGACGCAACGAGGCCAGGCTGGCGGAGGCTGCGAGGAGGTACGGCTACGAGAGGTACTATACTGACTGGCACAAGCTGATAAAGGATCCGGACGTCGAGCTATTCGACAATGCCGCGCCGAACAACATGCACAAGGATCCCTGCATCGAGGCGGCTGAGGAGGGGAAGCACATCTTCTGCGAGAAGCCTCTTGGACGCAACGCCCAGGAGGCCAAGGAGATTCTCTCCGCCGTCAAGAAGGCGGGCGTCAAGCACATGATCTCCTTCAACGGGAGGTTTCTCCCCGCCATCGGCCTGGCCAAGCAGCTCATAGAGGAGGGCAGGCTCGGCGAGATCTATCACTTCAGAGCCCAGTACCTCCAAGAATGGATACTCCCCCACCACAACACCCCGCTGGTCTGGAGGCTCAATGGAGACATAGCGGGCAGCGGGTCGTTGGGAGACCTCGCGGCTCACTGCATCGATCTGGGTCGATTCCTAGTAGGCGAGTTCAAGTCAGTAATGGGCGTGACAAAGACCATGATCAAGGAGAGGCCGCTCCCCGACGACCCCAGCAAGATGGGCAAGGTGACGGTCGACGACGCCGTCGAAGCCGTCGTTGAGTTCGAGAACGGAGCGATAGGAACACTTGAAGCTTCGCGGATGTGCTCCGGCAGGAAGAACCACGAGACCATTGAGATAAACGGATCCAAGGGGAGCATATACTTCGACATGGAGGATATGAACAGGCTGAAGGTCAACCTGGTCGAGGACGCGGAGAAGGGCGTTGAGGGCTTCCACGACGTTCTGGTCACCGAGGCGACCCACCCCCACTTCGACGTGTGGTGGCCCCACGGGCACATCATCGGGTGGGGCGCGACCTTCGTCCACGAGGCAAGGCACATGATGAACGCGATAGCCAACGACGAGGACGTCGGACCCTACGGAGCCACCTTTGAGGATGGGTACCGGTGCAACGTCGTCTGCGACGCGATTCTCGAGTCAGCGAGAACCGGGAAGAAGGTGAACATCACCTACTAGTCCGCGACTGCCAGGGCCTTTGAAAGCCTCTCGGCGGCATCGGCCTGACAGACCAGGGACACCGACTTGTCCCCCGATCTAAGGGTGACCTTGCTCTCCGACCAGATCCTCAGAAACACGCGGCTGCCTACGTAGGGCAGGATGCCGACGACGAAGAAGATCAACACGCCTGATCCCAGCTGGTTCTCCTTCCAGGACCCTACTAGGAAGGAGAAGAGGATGCAGAGTGCGAAGTAGTAGCCTATGATCTTGTAGCCGGAGCCGAACTTCCTCATGATGAAGGGCGCCACATAGAGGCCCAGCACGGCAAGCAGCCAGACGTCGTTTCCAAGGGCATCCCTCATGAAGAAGACGGAGAAATAGAAAGCCATGACGAGCAGGCCCACGGTGGCAAGGTAGTAGGAGCGGTTGATCCTATTCTCCCACGAGACTGAGAGGCCGTCCCTGCTCAGCTGGGTCACCGTGTTTTCCGACTTGTGTCGGATGTAGAGGTCCGTCTCCGATATCCCGCAGTCGTACTGACCGAGATCGACGTAGGATGCGAACTCGTTGGCCACAAAGCTGCGGATGAAGTCCTGGGCGTTCAAGCAACCAGTATTGGCAGCGGCGGTATTAAACTATCTCCACTGCCTGTTGCTAGAACGACTCGAGCATCGACCTCAGCTCCAGCGCGTTGTAGACGGCATAGGCATTCGCGTCGTTGTTGAAGTAGACGAACCACCTGTCGCATCTGGAGAAGGCATCCCTGATCTTCTCGGCCCACTGTCTCAACTCTTCGGTGGTGTAGTTGGAGCCGTACCAGGATCCCCGGCCATGCATCCTCAGATAGCCTATGGATCCAGAGACCATTAGGTCTGTGACGATCTCGGGAGAGCTTATGGAGCAGAACGACACGTCGTACCGGTCGAGCAGGTCTACCACCTCCTGGCATATCCA
>CAYWSC010000392.1:0-2172 GCA_964460695.1 Hadarchaeota archaeon (SeqCode) | reverse complement strand
GTGATCTACGACAAGGGATCCCAGTGCCTCCTCTTCAGGCTGGCCTCTAGGGCAGCGTTGTCGAAGCCCCTCCCCCTCGAGCATTTCGAGTACAGGAAGACCTTCTCAAGTAACAGGGGACAGGTAATAGTATACGAGTTCGTACCATAGCATACGGGCAGATCAAGGACGGCCCCTTCTTGATGTACACGCCTCGAGTTTGGCCTGCGTCTGAGCCTAAGCCCGTAGCCTGAAACACTCAGTCATCCTGGCTGAGTTGCGCGTCTCTCCAATACGGAAGAATCCAAGATGTAGCTTCTTCAAAATAGGTCGAGGTCTAAAAAAGAGGTTGGGGTGAAGCGCCTAGTCGAGGAGCTTCACCGTGAGAGTTTCGTTGTCCAGGGACACTGGTGGCTCGTTGGTGTAGGCGTAGTACATCCGTACGTCGTAGGTGCTCACATTCACGCCCTCTGGGAGCTGGGGGCACATGATGGTGACCCTGATTGCCCTCTTCCCCTTAAGGGTGGTGAACCTCCACTGGAACTTCCCCTCTCGCTCGGTCCACGTCTCGTTCGCCTCGACGAAGTCGATCTCGCCAAGATCGAGGAGGATGGAGACCCCCTTCGCCGTCCTGCCCTTCACAGGTTCGAAGACAAGATCTATGTTCTCCTTCTTGACTTGGTAGGAAGTCCAGTCGCTTCTGTTGCCGCCGTGGCTCACATACTCCTCTGGGTACTCCTCGACCCAGATCATGTGGCCCTCTAGAGGAGGCTGGTAGAACCACTTCGAAATCCAGTTGGTCTTGGTGAAGATCCCCCACGCGGCTATCAGTAGCAGGATGATTGCTATCCCTAGGATCGCCAGTCGTATCTTTCTTCTAGTCGGAGACTCTACGTACCTCACGACCTCTTCCTCTTCGCCTGCTTGTCCCTTCTCTTCAGGTGCCTCTGCCACGCGCAAACCTCCTCAGGAAATCCTCTTTCTCAGCCCGGCTATACACAGGATCAGACCTGCTAGGAGCATGATGAACATCAGGAGCAGACCGACGTCTGCAGCTGACGCTGGATTGAACATACTTCCCATCCCTAGCACTGCTCCGATGCACATCAGCGCTATTCCTGCAAGGAACATAGGTCCGCCTTTCCGGGCCACGAGAACTCCTCCCTGCTGAGACCTTTCCGTCAGAGATCCAAATGGCTTATAAAGGTTATTGTGGGACCATCTCGATATTGAGTCGACAGCTCGCGCCAACCCCCACCGGGCGTCCTAGAAAAAATAGTGAAGGTGGGGCCACAGGGATTTCCGTCGCATATCGCGATTTCGAACCCTGGTCGGTGGGTTTCTTCCAAACCCTCCGTTTATCATCGGCCCGAGGGCCTCATAGCTCCGGGGTCTGAGACTGGAGCCCACTATGAATCCGGGGTTCAACCATACCGGACTACACCATGGCCCCGCGAATATGCAGGCATCGGAAATTCAATAAATATCTTTCCAGGATCCCCCTAGCCGTGTAGACTAGCCTTCAAAGGTGGTCGCTGGGTCCATCGTCGTTCCGGGCTCGAGCCTGGATCCCCTCCGTATTCTGCATCTGTCGCCTATGACCGAGCCAAGCCTGTTTCGGCCGGAGTCCGTGGCCACCCCTTTGATCTCTATACTGATGGTCGATTCACCGGGCAGGCGGTAAAGCATCACGACCCCTTCCTCGACAACGGTCCCCTCGCCCAGAACCGAGTATCCGATCTCGGATCCCTGCCCAACGACGCACCGGTCCAAAAGCACGGATCCCTCGACGGTGCAGTCGGTCAAGAGGCAGCCGTCGCCAATCGATGTGTGAGGCCCAATCCTCGATCTCCCCACTATCCTGCAGTCCCTACCGATGCGGACGGGAGGGATGATCTCAACCTCGTCGCCAACCAGCGACCCCCCGCCGATCCAGCTTTTCTCTCCTCCTGGCCCTCCTGCAGCTCTCTCGAGGAGCAGCTCGTTGAGGTTGAGGATGTCCCAGAGCTTGCCCAGCTCATTCCACTCGGAGACCGGGAGGCATGCTACGGTTCGGCCCGCATCGATCATCTGCTGGATCGTGTCGGTGATCTCCACCTCGCCCCTCACCGGATTCGGCTCGGTTCGATCAATCCAGTCAAATACCTCGGGGTCGAAGGAATAGCACCCCACGTTCGCGAGGTTCGAGGGAGG
>CAYWSC010000391.1:0-2175 GCA_964460695.1 Hadarchaeota archaeon (SeqCode) | reverse complement strand
TCAAGGCGATCTCCAAGGTCGAAGGACTCACCCACGAGCTGACCCCCATGAGCACCGTCATGGAGGCGGAGGGCATGGACCCGATATTCGAGGCGGTCAGGACGGCCCACAGAACGCTCCACCAGCTCGGGTACGACAGGATAGTCTCGACCCTCCACATAGACGATCGGACGGACAAGCCGAGGTCCATGCACGACAAGGTCGCCTCGGTCAGCAAGCGGCTTGCGGCTCAATCCGGCGACTCATCCGGCTGAACGAGTCGTCTCGACCTCCCTGTAGAGCTTTCTCCTCACCATCAAGGCCCACAGGCCTAGGCCGGCTAGGAGGGCCGTTCCCGTGGTCACGCTCCACTCGACGACGTATATCCAGAACAAGGCTCGGTCCTTGATCTGGATGGCCTGCTCCTGGAGCTTGATGATGAGCTGGTCGATTCTTCTAATGGTTTCTCTAGCCGAGTCGTACTGGTGGCGGACGTAGAGGGACTCCGCGTCCCGAACCATCTCCCTGACCTCTGCCAGCCTCCTCTCTATCTTGTTGGTGTTCGCGCCAAACCTCTCGGCGAAGTTTATCGTATCCACGACGGAAGTGAGCCTTGACCTTGTAGCCCAGAAGCTGGTTCTCAGCTGGTGCATGAGCTGGGCGTCTTGGGGGATTTCCTCCTGACAGGCTAGGTAGGCAATGTTCGCCACGTAGTCCGGGTAGTACTCCCATCTCATGACATCTGTTCCGCCTCCTGGGGTCCAGTCAGAGGAGTGCGCCACGCTCCTCCCCTTCCCGTACTGCCAGAAGGAGAGCGGTGGGTACCCGATCTGCTTGGATTTGAGGAGGAGAGTCGCCGCCTGCTTCAGCCTTATCATGTTCGTTCCGTGAAAGTAGGGAATCGTCTGCCAGGGAAGGGACCGGGTAAAGGGATGGTCGATTGCGGGCTCGACCTTGAAGTCCCTGTACACCCAAGAGCCTGGTATTATGTTTACGGGCAGCAGGTCTTCCAAGGGTGTCCAGGGCTCGGCTCGAGGAGCACCGAAGCTCTCCAGCCCGCCCACCATCACAAGGCCGAATCCGTTGTCACCGACGGCTTTGTGCATCCAGTCCACGTGTTTGGTATCCATCATCTTGAGGTTTGCATCGCTCAGTATTATCAGGTCGTACTCCGCCAAGAGGTGTTCAAGGTTCCGGGGCATGTAGAGCCTGACGAACTTCCTCATCGTCTCTATGTCGAAGTCCATTGCTCCGTGACCGACGTGGAACTCGCTCGTCGGGACGGATATCACCGTGAAGGCCGGATCTGAGTGGTAGTAGGGAACGGGGGATGGGCCCCAACCATCCCCGACGTAGAGTATCCTTATCCTCCCAGTCACCGGATCCGACCTAGCCGAGCAAGGGGCCAGTGCCAGCAAGCATGCGACGAGTAAGCATGACGCCTGTGTGAACCAGTATTTCGACCTGTCTGTGGATGGGCCCATCGATTCTTGCTGCACGTCGCAATACTTATCACTTTCCAGAGCTCGCTAAGAAACCACAATGGAAAGCGCCCTCAATATTGCCCTTGACCGCCAGTCCCTACTTCTCCAGGCCCCTGGCGGACCCACCTGGCGCTCTGACCCGCCGCTGGCCATCGTCAGGTCGGGTGGAGACGACTGGAAGCCTGGCAGGCGTCTAAGAGGAGCCAAGACGGAGCTGGAAAGGACGGATCGTGGCCTCCGAGCCGAGGTGACCGCCGGGGAACCTTCGCTGCTCATCCCTATAGAGATCAGGCCTGGAGCGGAGGCTGTTGAGCTTGAAGTCGGCCCGGCCGAGGCGCTCGGGGACGCAGACAGCCTGGAGCTCGTCTTTCCGAATCGGCTCGGGTACCAGCACGCCGGCGAAAAGGGCTACATCGTCCTTCCAATAGGGATGGGTGCCCTGTGCGATTTCTCGCCTCGACGCAGGGACACTGTGCTGGAGCGCCACATCTACTCCGGAGGGCAGACAGGATTTACGATGCCTACCGTGGGGATTGTGGCGGCGGGTCGGGGTCTCGGCTGCATCGTCGACACGCCGTTCGACTGCAAGCTCAGAGCCGAGCTCAACCACGGCACGAGGTCTCTATACGCGTTTTCTCTGGTTTGGAGGTTTGACTCGAGGACGAACTACCCCAGGAGGGCACACTACTTCCCCATTGGCGGCGGATATGTA
>CAYWSC010000390.1:0-2181 GCA_964460695.1 Hadarchaeota archaeon (SeqCode) | reverse complement strand
AGCTGATTCGGAGCCAGCGTGTCGATACAAGAGGAATGATAACGCACAGGCTGCCCCTGAGCGAGGCACAGAGGGGATTTGAGCTAGTTGCACGGGCCGCCGACTCGCTCAAGGTGATTATCTACCCTCACATGGGGTCATCATAGCCCGCAACAGTAACAAGCGGTTGGGAGGGCCGCTTTCGATTAGGATTTGTACCGACTGCCACGGGCCAACAAGATGGATGTTTCCAGGCCTTACTGGACTCACCTCTGGCGGGATATGCAGTCGAGAGAGGCATGAAATATGTTAAAAGGCGGCGTTCCCGGGTATGTTGCAATTGCAACGCGGAAATACCGCGGCTTGCTACGGATGGCCCAGGTGATGGAATGGAGGCTCGAAACATAGTATTGGTCGTCTTTGACTCTCTGAGGAAGGACTGTGTCAGTCCATATGGATCCGGACCGTGGTGGGAGCTGAACACTCCCCACTTCCAAAGCTTTGCGCAACAATCCCTGGTGATGGACAGGGCCTACCCGGAGTCCCTTCCAACCCTGCCAGCGAGGCGCGCCCTCTACACCGGTAGGCGGGTCTACCCGTTTCACAACGCAGATTTCCACCTCAAGGGTGACTTCGTCGGCGCTCCGGGGTGGGGGCCGATACCCGAAGACCAACCGACACTGGCAGAGATGTTGTCAGAGGCCGGGTATCGAACAGCCCTCATAGCGGACGTCTACCACATGTTCAAGCCGTCCAAGAACTTCTGGCGGGGGTTCGATCAGTGGACATTCCTGAGGGGACAGGAGAAAGACCCAGCTAGATCCGGGCCCCGCCTCACTCAAGAGCAGATTGACTATTGGCTTCCAAAGGAGATGCAGAACCCGAGGACGATATCCTTCATCGAGCAGTGCATCATGAACATCCATGACAGGACGAAGGAAGAGGACTTCTTCGCCGCTCGGGTGTTCAAGGAGGCGTCTATTTGGCTGGAACAAAACCAAGATGCTGACAAGTTCTTCCTGACGGTAGAGTCATTCGACCCCCACGAGCCATGGATCGTTCCCTCCCACTACAGGAAGATGTATCTTCCGCGCGATGGACAGGAGCAGGTCAAATCGGGGTACCATGGGACAAGGCGCCTAGACCCCTATCTGCTTGAGCGTACCAGGGCCAATTATAGCGGGCTGGTAAGCTACTGCGACCGGTGGTTCGGATACTTCATGGAATCTCTGCGCGTCCTGGGACTCTTGGACAAGTCCCTCATCATATTTACCTCGGATCACGGCCATTCTATTGGAGATTTTGGATACATGGGGAAGAGAGGATACCCGTCGGCTCCAGAGGTCTTCGACATCCCATTGATGATTCGCCATCCGGGAATGAAGGGCGCTGGGGTTCGCAGCAACATGATTGTGCAGCATACGGATATAGCCGCCACAATCCTCGACTTCGCAGGAGTTTCGCCCCCGGAGGAAATCGACGGAAAGCCGTTCCTCGAAGAGGCAATTAGGGGCGGAAGGGGATTCAGGGACCACGCGACCATAGCCTGGGGCTCGGCCGTGACGGTCATCGAGGGAAACTGGTGGTTCAACTGCAAGGTGAACGGACGCGGCGCGTTCCTCTACGACATGAGCAGGCCGGATTGGTACGGCAAGAACCTCGCAGATGACAACCCGCAAGTGGTCAAGAGGCTGTTCCAGATGGCCATGGACGATGCGGAAGGGGGAATTCCGGACTGGCTGTTGGATCTAGCAGAGAAGCAGAAGGATGCGCCTGGGTGTAGCGATCTGGTCGCTAGGGAGTGACAGCACCATCAGGGTCCCGTATGAATGCGCCCTGCCGTGAAAGTTCCCTCTGAATCTCAACTGGGTCTAGGCGAGATGGGGTAATTCCCTCTCTCGCAGATATGGCGGCTGCAACTCCTGCCGCTTGGCCGAGCTGCATGCACATAACCTGGGCTCTCAGAAGGCCGGCCGGATCCGTAGAGGCCGTCTTGCCGCTGGCCACCACGATCCCCTCGACCCCCTTTGGAAGTAGTATTCGGAAAGGCACGTCGAAGCCATCTTCAAACCGAGGGCCGCCAATCCTACGCTCGCAACCCACGGCTATGGAGTCGGGAAACCTACAGGCCGACTCGATCTCAGATCTCTTGAGCTCGTACAGGCCCCGAATCCTGCGGGTGGTTCTTATCCCAAGTTCGCA
>CAYWSC010000389.1:0-2184 GCA_964460695.1 Hadarchaeota archaeon (SeqCode) | reverse complement strand
TTCATCTCTGCAAGGACGTGGTTCAGATATTCCACCAGGTCTAGGTGTTCCGCCTTGTCGCGTGACACTTCCTCGGCCATCTCGACACCTCCTCGCCTCTCCAGTCGTTCTTCCTACCTCGACCTGCCTGAGACGCTCAAGGGCCGACCTCTGCGACGTTTTCCGCGCACTCAGTGCTACATCGACAAAACTATTACGTACTGTCATAATCAGTCCCAACTCGACTTAAAAGATTTTGCGAATGCGTGCTGACTTGCCGATCAGCAGTCTTCAGCCAATGTCAAAAGGCTTGGATTCTTCATCGGAGCGATATAGCGTTAGAACAGTCAAGCTGGAATTCCGCGTGACGTTCCGAAGACGCAGGCTGTGGACTTTGCCACCTGCAGGCTCCCTCAAAGTCGTGGGCGAGGGGGACGAGAAGCCTTCCAAAGAGGCCTTAGGTCTCGCTACACGGCCGTCGGGCCATTCGCCTCGTAGAAGCAACTCTGCGATCTGGCATCATTCCGGGCGGTTCTCTGCGATCAGGTATCTCTCAACGGAGCGAACGTCGAAAAGTCTGCGCAAGCTCTTCTCGAACAGATCAATCTCGTGAATACCTCTGAAAAGCCCGTTGACCACGATGATGGAGCGGTTCTCGGCCGAGCCCACGTATTGGACGACCATTCCCGGCGTCTGTTCTGCGAGGACCGCGTCAACCGGAGAACGGTACTTCAGCGAGCGAGGGACCAAGGACCTGGTCACTCTGGCTATGAGGACTGCATTGATGTTGTATCCAAGCGCCTTGTAGTTGATGGTGTATCCCCTCCGCTGGACGATGCCCATTCGCTTGAGACGTTCGATCCTGTAGTAGACGAAGCTCAGCGGCTTCTTAATCTCACGGGCTATTTCCTTTGCCGGGGTACCTCGCGCAATGTACTGGATGAGTCTATCGTCAAGCGTATTCACTAAGGGCACGAAAG
Organism: Hadarchaeota archaeon (SeqCode); assembly: GCA_964460695.1. Lineage (GTDB taxonomy): Archaea > CAYQAE01 > CAYQAE01 > CAYVLA01 > CAYVLA01 > CAYWSC01. The sequence goes on along the minus strand of CAYWSC010000389.1, from coordinate 1,225 downwards.
ACACACCAATGCTCCGCATCGGGCATAATCTCGCTTAAAAATATTTGTGAAAATACGCTATGATTATAGAAAAAGACTCGATTTGCCTACGGAGCCGAAGGTCCTTCTAGCTGAGGGTGATCTCGGCCGAGACGGGCCTTACGCTCTAATGCAGGCGGCTTGCCCAGCTTGCCGCTGTAGTCCATACAGAATCAATTGCGGAAAACCGCTGACTATTCGAGCGTTATTGCAAAAACTTTAACAATAACGACAGACCAGAACGCAAATAGGATCAACTGGTTGGCAACCCGGGCAGGGGATTCTCATGGCGGCGTCCTTACCCATCGAGATAATCGACGTCCTGACCACGCAACCGGGGTATTCGATCTGCGTCAAGGGACCCCCCGGATCTTGCAAGACCACGCTCGTTCTAACCTTGCTGAGACACCTCTCACCGAAGCACAACGGGGTCTATGTCTCGGCGAGGGTGAACGTAGACAAACTTCATCGCACTTTCCCATGGGCCAAGACTTGCCTTCTACAATCGAACATCATAGATGCAATGGCCTGCAATGCAGAAAGCGATAGCAGCACCTTCGAGCTGCTGAAGTACAGGACCAACCTTGGACTCGTTCAATCCATCTACCAGAAGATCTCCAGCCTTCAGGATCCGATCGTGTTTGTGGACAGCTGGACTGAGATGGTGAGAATCGCTTCAGGCTCATCCAAGGACCTCTTCGAGATGTTCTGCGATCTCTGCTTGAAAAAGGGGGCAAGAATGGTACTGGTCGTCGAGACGTCTAGCCAAACTGACCTCGACCACTTGGTGGACGGACTGATCGAGATGGGTACAGTTGAGCACCGAGGACATGTCTACAGATACCTCCAGATCAAGAAACTGACCGGCATATCCCACGACCTTCGGAAACAGCTAGTCGAAGTTAGCGACGAGGGCCTAGAAGTTCTTGGCCCGGTCAACGGGTCAGGTCTTGTAGGTGAAGACTGAGGGGCGGGGTGTCGGACGCTTCAGGGAGGGTCAAAAAGACCTGTCACACTTTCGTCGTCGGGAGTGGGATGGTGATGGATCCGCAGGAAAAGTGCCAGGGAACCCGGCCTCTCAAGATGAGTGTCTTTGGCGCTGCGTCCACAAGTCGTAGGAGAGCCTGCGCCTTCCGTCGCCCCCTGACATACACCGAAATCCATAGCCCGGCGCTGCCTTGTCCAGCCATATTGGCTTGCGAAGAGG
>CAYWSC010000388.1:0-2190 GCA_964460695.1 Hadarchaeota archaeon (SeqCode) | reverse complement strand
TGGTCAAAATATATATAAAGAAGTAGTCAAAATTTCAAGAGCCCCTCTGTACCGTGGCTGTGCCGCGGTGCAGCCCCCGGAAGCCGAGCAGACCGCGAAGGAGGAAAAACCCTTGGGTATACTATTGGTTACGGGCCTAGTTCTAGGCAGCGCTGCTGCCGCCGTAATTGGAACTGTTACAACGAGGACTTTTGTGCCGAGGATGAGCCCGCCGAGGAGAAGGAACGCCAAGATTCCCCGTCCGAGCGAGGCCGAGAAACACCGGCTCATGATGGAGCTGGTTGACGAGATCGACAGGATACCGCCGCAGAGGCTCTCAGGCCTAGCGATTCGCATACTGAAACGGGCTAAGGAAGACGGTACCATGCCCCTCTACATGAAGGCTGAGGAGATCATGCGTCAGTTCGAGGCAAAGGGCGGACCAAATCCGCTGCCCAAGGGAGCCAGCCCGAGCCTGGTCTACAGAGCGGCCCTCCGCCTAGCTCTCCTCGATCTCGCCGATCACGCGATATCAGATCTGAGGCGCGAGATCCTCGGATGGGGCTTCGACGAGGTCGCGCCAGTTGTCATGGCCAGCATGGGGCAGGAGGAGAGGAAGGCATCCGGGATAGCTATGCCAATCAAGCTTGGCTAGCCCTATACAGATCCGTCCTGCCCCAGCCCAAGACTCTGGAAAGCCAGCCCCTCTCAACCAGAATCGGCGCAAGCTCGAACAGGTTTGAAACGACGACTGAGGCCTCTGGCCTGTCCTGAGGGGCCAAGCGCCGCCTCTCAACCAGTACGTCAAGGATACCTGCCCTCCTGTAGGCGATAATGTCCCTCTGGGAACTTCCCACCCCGACAGCCTCGCTCGGGCGAACAGACAGCCTCTCAAGGCAGGTAAGAACCGGCCTAGGATCCGGCTTGTGCGGCAGGTTCGGCTCGTACGATGGTATCACAACCTCGTCGAAGACCCTGCTCCCGATCTTACCCTTCACTAGCCCGATGTCGACGTCAGCCGCCCTCTTCGGGCTTGACGTGACCACACCGATCCTCACCCCGGCCCTCTTGAGGTAGCGGAGGACATGGGCATCCGGCTGGAGGTGGCTATGTCTCATGCGGATCTCCAGGGCTTCGTCGCTTAGCCACAGACTCTGAAAGGTATCTGGATCGAGGCCGAACCGCTCGAGAGCCTCGCGCCTCTTCCAGTGCTTCATACTAAGCAGCTGTTCCAGATCGCGCTGATCGAAGGAGGCTAGGTACCTGTTTCCCGATCTGCGGCCAAATTCCCGGATGATCTTGAGGTATAGGACCCTCTCGTAGTGCTCGTCCAGAACGAGCAAGGTGTCCCTAACGTCGAACACCACAGCCTTGTAACGCAGAGTATCGAACACAGGCAGCTAAGACACCCTAAGACGCCCTAAGAGCCAGCCAGAGCTCCCTTCGCAACTCCTCGCCCCGTAAAGATAAATCAGTTCCCTGTCCGATCGAGGTGGCGGTGGATATATGTTCTCAAGGGAGCTGTCAATCCGAACGAGCAGGAGAACCGAGATGATAGATGTCACTAGGCAGGTCTCCGACGCGATACGCGAGAGCGGTATCGATGAGGGGCTATGCGTCGTCTACGTTCCCCACACAACGGCAGGCATAATGATAAATGAGGGGGCTGACCCTGCGGTGGCTCGAGACGTCGCAGATAGGCTTGAGGCCCTTGTCCCCTGGAGTGCGGGATATGCCCACTTGGAGGGAAACGCGGCTGCCCACATAAAGTCGTGCATGGTTGGCTCTTCGGTAACCGTGGCGGTTAGAGAGGGACGGATGGCCCTTGGAACATGGCAGTCGATATTCTTCTGCGAGTTCGACGGCCCGCGTAGCCGGAGGCTTCAGGTACATCTCATAAAGGGATAGAGGCGATTCTACGGGCGTCAAGCTCTCCGGGCTGGTCAGCAAGCACAGAGTACCCGTCGCCGATCTAGCCTCCAAGACCATCGCGGTCGACCTGCCTAACCTGCTCTACAGGTATCTCTTCCAGATCAGAGACAAAACCGGCGGACCCTATCGAAACGAGAAGGGCATGAAGATCGGCCACCTGATAGGGCTCTGCAACGAGGTCACCCTGCTGTTCGGACTCGGAATAGAACCCGTCTTTGTCCTGGAGGGCCGCACGCCGCCGATCAAGAGCAAGACGGTTGAAGAGAGGCTTCAGCGACC
>CAYWSC010000387.1:0-2213 GCA_964460695.1 Hadarchaeota archaeon (SeqCode) | reverse complement strand
GAGCTCGGCGCTTGCGTGCGGAATGACTATCCACTCAGCGCTTTGGGACCCCGGATATAGAGGAAGGTCCTTCATGCATACGGTGGTGACTAGGCGGGTGAGACTGTATAGGAACGCGAGGGTGGCCCAGATGGTCTTCATACAGGTCAAGGGAGAGGCGGTAACGTACAGCGGCATGTATCTGGACGAGGATGTCCTCAGGCTGGGCAGAAGGGGGAGACAGGAAAGGTTGATCCCCGAAGGAGAACGGAAAGCCTAAAGAACCGCTGGAGAACAGCTACAGTGGAGGGTGAATCCCGGTGCCCGAAACGACCATCTTTTACACGACCAAAGCCCAAGACATAGCACAGTCTCTCTCCCAAAGCCTAGGAGTAGAATCCTTTGAGATCTACATAAACCAGTTCCCCGACTCCGAGTGGTACGTGCGGGTTCCCGAGGAGGCGCCGGACACAGACGTCATATTCGTTCACCGGCTGTTCCCAAACCAGAACGACTCCCTGCTGCAGATGTTCTTCATACTCTCTGAGTTCTCGGCGAGGGGCCAGAGAGTCGTTCTCGTGGTTCCTTACTTCCCATACGCCAAGATGCACAAGAAGGTTATGAGCGGAGAGGTTGTAACGGCGAGGTCGATAACCCAGTGGCTATCGAGAACCGTCGAGAAGATCGTTACGCTAGACTGCCACTTCATCAAGAGGGAGGGTGCCGTCGATATGTGGGGCGCACACTTCTTCAACCTCTCTGCGGCAGAAACTCTTCTCAACATTGCCAGGGACAGATCTGAGGATCCCTGCGTGGTATCTCCGGACGAGGGGGCAAGGTATCTGGCGCGGGGCACCACTGAGCACTACACCCTGAAGAAGGTAAGGGGCGAGTACAAATACGGTGGGGCTGGCTTCCAGCGTTACGCGCGGACCGAGGGAAGGCTGGACGTAGAGGGAAGGGATGTCTACGTCCTTGACGACATGATCAGTACGGGAGGAACCATGGCGAAGGCGGTGTCCCTTGCAAGAGAGGCGGGGGCCAACAGCGTCGTGGCGATGGCCACCCACGGGCTGTTCGTCCGGGGTGCCGACAAGAAGATAATCGAGTCCGGAGCCGATGAGATAATCGTCACAAACTCGATAATCAGTCCTTATTCCAAGGTAGACATCTCGCCGCTCATAGCATCGTACTTCTCCGAGATGAAGGAGAAAGATTGACGTTTCGACGTTTCGACGGCGGACGAGGGCACAGATACCAGCAGCTTAGGTCTTGGGCTCGATACGGATCTTCGACCCCGATGGGAAGTTCTTAAGGACGGATGCGTCTCCGGTCACGCGACCTATGACGTTTACGCTGCTCGCCGGCCTTATCTCGTCGCCAACGGAGGCCGGTGTCCTGCCGAAGAATATGCAGAATGCATTTCCAGGTGGCCAGTAGGCTATGTCTCCCTTCTCGACGACGTCCTGCGAGTTCTCCTCGCCGACGTCAACGGGTATGGAGAAATAGATCTCGTCGCCCCAGCGCATCCCCCTTGCTTCTATTGGAAGCGCGTCTAGCACTGCACTAGCCGTTTTTGGATTCTTGTCCGTCTCGATTATGGCATCCACCTTGCCTATCGCGTCTGAAGATATCACTATCTCCGTCTTTGCCAACCGACCACCTATGCTGCCTCCGAGACCCGGTCCTTTTTTCTCTTTCCCCGGTGAGCAGGACTGCAGGGCAAACGGACGGGACTCTGAGGAAGAGCGAGCCCCGCACCGATAACACATAAGAGCCGTGACCTCCGAAGGAAAGGTATGATTGATATCAAACTGATCCGTGAAAACCCTGACATTATTAGAAGAAATCTTCGCAGAAGGTTTCAAGAAGAGAAAATCCCGCTCCTCGAGGAAGTCGTCTCTCTCGATAGAAAGTGGCGCACCGATCTGGATGAGTTGAACAGGCTCAGACACGAGAAGAACGTCTTTGATCAGGAGATCAGGAGAAAGAAGCTGGCGGGGCAGGATGCTCAGGCCGAGGTGGCACAAAGCAAGGAGCTAAGCTCGAGGATAAAACAGCTTGAGAGGGAGGTGTCCTCCACCAAGCAGGCATTGGACGAGCGGATGCTCCGGCTGCCCAATCTCGTGGACGAGGCCGCACCCGTTGGAAGAACGGAGGAGGAGAACGTCGTCGTCAAGGAGTGGGGAACAATCCCCAAGTTTCCCTTCGATCCTCGAGACCACATCGAGATA
>CAYWSC010000386.1:0-2214 GCA_964460695.1 Hadarchaeota archaeon (SeqCode) | reverse complement strand
CAGCTTGCCGCTCTCTATGATCGCCGTTCCCTTCTCACCATGGATCTCAAGCCTCTCAGGAAGACCCGGGTAGACTGCGGTGCTGCCCTCGATGACGCCCTTTGCCCCGTTCTTGAACTCTATGATCGCGAGGCCGAGGTCCTCCGTCTCTATCTTGTGGGCCATGACGGCAATCCTGCCGAAGAGCCAGTCAGGGTCGCCCATTATGTACCTCTGAAGGTCTATCGTGTGGATCGACTGGTTGATCAAAGACCCGCCCCCGTCGTACTTCCATGTTCCACGCCAGCCGCCCTTGTCATAGTACTCCTGCGTCCTGTACCACTTCACATACGCGTCTCCAAGGATGAGCTTTCCAAACCGACCCTCCTCGACTGCCTCCTTGACCTTCTTTGTCGCCTCGTCAAACCTGTGTTGGAAGATCACCGAGAGCTTTACGCCCGCCTTCTCGCACGCCTTGATGAGGGCGTCAGCCCTCTCCAGCGTTATGTCGATGGGCTTTTCGACCTGGACGTGTTTTCCCGCCTCCGCTGCCTGTATTCCGAGCTTGGCGTGAAGGCCGCTCGGCGTGCAGATGTCGACGACGTCAAGGTCCTCCCTCTTGAGCATCTCTGAGAGATCGGTGTATGCGTCGACGCCGAACTGTCTGGCGAACTCCTCGGCCACGGGCTGCCGGACGTCGCAGACGGCGACCAGCTTAGCCCCCTTCACCATGGACAGTGCCTTCGCATGAAAGGGCCCGATCACCCCTCCTCCAACTATTCCGAATCCAAGCTCCTTCATCGCAACCGGCCCGGAGTTGGAGGCGCGTTATTTTAGTCTTTCCGGGGGACCGGCCCGCTAGGGGAGTCGGCGGCCGATTCGCCTTGGGTTCCTACCCCTGCTTTCTCATCCATACGTCGACCTGTGGGAACGGAATCGTAATACCGTTCTCCCTGAACCTGCGGTCGATCTCCCAGTTGATCTCTTCCCTGATCACGGCCCTGCGAGCAGGATCGTTGATCCAGGCGTAGAGCACGAAGTCCACCGAGGACGAGCCGAACTCCCTCAGGCCCACGCCGGGGGCCGGATCCTCAAGCACGTTCGGGTGGTCACGGGCAATGGAGAGGAGAACATCCTTGACCTTCTCCATGTCCGATCCATACTCGACCCCGACTGGTATCTGCAGCCTGATCTTTGGGTCGTACTTCGAGTAGTTGGTTATCCTGTTTAGGATGATCAGCTTGTTCGGAATCAGGTGGTTTATGTTGTCGGGCGTTCGCACCGTCGAAGCGCGAAGGCCAACATCCATAACTTTGCCGGTCGCACCTTCAACCTCAACGATGTCTCCTACGCGAATAGGCCTGTCAACCATTATTATGAGGCCTGAGACCAGGTTTGCCACGATCTCCTGAACGCCGAAGGCTATGGCCAGGCCAACTATCCCCAGTCCCATCACGAGGGGCGTGATATCCAGCCCGATCTCCGATATGGCGATAAGAGAGCCGACGACGAGGACCGTGTACTTTATCACCCTGGTGACCATCAGCTCGGTGCTGAGCTCCACGTTTTTGGGAGCCAGCCAGAGCTTCTTGACCAGCTTTGCCAGCCCCCATCCTATTGCATAGGAAACGACCACCACAACAATTATGGATATGATGGTCGAAGGAGAGATCGATACCTCTCCGCTGCTCGAAAAAGGATTCACCGCGGCCATTTGATCGCCGAAACCGGCCAGATGGGGCCCTTATAAACATTGTGGGCGCAGAGTGCGAATGTTCATCTCGACGCTGCAGGTTGCCACGCACGGCGACGCCCGAACGCTTGGCCGAGCAAGATCCCTCTTGCTCCTGTGCGGGCCACGTGCTTGTTCGTTGTCGGATGAAAAACGTTTGAAGCTGGCCGCCAAGCCAGTGTGGTGTTTCGATGATAGACAGGGAGACCATTGAGAGGTGTGCAAAGGCGATAGTAGAGTCGATGAATCTGAAGGATGGTGACTCAGTCATAGTCAGGGGAGGGACCCACATACAGCAGCTCTTAGAGGACATAGGGTATGAGTGCTACAGGCGTGGAGCGATTCCACTAGTAATCTCGACCTCCGACGACTACTCCTTGAGGGTGATGAGGGACATCCCGGCAGAGACCCTTGAACGCACCCCTCAGCACCTCCTCGGAGCCTACGAGCGGATGGACTGCGTGATAACCGTTGAACCCTACAAGGATCCCTCGATCCAGACC
>CAYWSC010000385.1:0-2236 GCA_964460695.1 Hadarchaeota archaeon (SeqCode) | reverse complement strand
CTCACCTGAGTATCCGGCCCCCGGCGACGACGTCAGTATCCAGATCAAGGTTTGGAATAGGGGGGACGCAGAGGCACCCCCCTTCTGGGTCTCGGCCAAGCTCGGCAGTGTAACGTCCTCGACCTTGGTCTATGGGTTGAGGCCCGGAGAGGCGAAGGTGGCGCAGGTCTCGTGGCACCCGCCGCAGGCCGGGAGATTCGAATTCCTACTCGAAGCGGATGCAGAAGACCTTGTGGACGAAGGCTTTTTCGAGGATAACAACGCTGCAAACCTAACCATCGACGTCTCGCCCCCGAGTCCTGAACTCAGGGTCCTGTCCCTATGGATGTCCAACCCAGCCGCCGGGACGGGCCAGAAGGTCAGCCTGTTCGCAGAGGTGAAGAACGAGGGGAGGAGGGATGCCGGGCCGTTCAAGGTTCGGTTCTCCGCGGGACAGGCCTTCTCGGATATCCAGGCAGTCGACGGCCTGCCAGCTGGCGAAAAGGTCATCGTTGAATCGTCGCAGTGGACGCTTCCCCAGGGCCGATTTGTGGTTGTGGCAACCCCGGATGCCGCCGATGAGGTGGATGAGTACGACGACGCAGACAAAACATCCATCCCCGTCTACGTCCTCGACTTCTACCAGGATGGACCAGTGAGGTACCCGCGAGGATGCGTCGAGGGAGAGGTGGTGGTGATCGGCTACAATGCGAGCCGGGGCGTGATTCCATCCGACAGTCCGTGGTGCACGCTTCTCTGGTGGATCAACGGCAACGAGATGCCGATGAGCCAGCTATGGCCAAACGGCTCGGCTGCCACGGGGCCAATGGTCGAGACGCCGATGCACAGGGCACTCGACGGGCTCTGGTACGCCGTGATACCGACCGATGCCCGCACCGAGACGATCCACTTCAAGTTCAGAGACCGCCAGATGGTTGGCAGGATCTGGGATGACAACGACGGCAGGGGATGGACGATAGGACTCAGGGGATGGCTTGAGAACCAGATCGATGCGCTGTCAAAAGCGATCCAAGCCGCTGAGAACTTAGGCTTCGAGGCCGGAGCCTACCGCTCTCTCCTGGATAACGCGACCAGGTGTATGCAAGGCGGCGTCTACCTTCCATGCTCGACGGGCCTCGAGGAGGGTGCAAATGCGCTTCGTGCACTGGTTGTGCGCCACGAGCTAGAGGAGGCACGTGGCCTGGTCGAGCAGGCTAGATCCATGCAGATCGACACCTCGGCAGTTGAGAACCTGCTCGACAGGGCTGCACAACAGCTGGAGCAGGGGTTGGTAGACCCTGCTTCGTTCTCTGCCGAGACAGCCCTGTCAATGGTTCGGAGGCTGATCGAGAGAGCACCCGAGAGAGGGATGCCCACGCTGGGCCTCATCTCGGCGCTGATCGTAGGGCTAGTCCTCCGCCGAGACATGTCCCAGAATCGGCCTTCCCGAGGGTCGGGCCGACGCGATGGGCAGTGGAGGGTGGCTGATCCTATTTGTACCTTGGCCGAATCTGCGTAGAACTCGCGACCGGCGGACCCAGCAGCGGCTGAGCGGGCAGCCGAGGAAGACCTGGTCAAGCAGAACTGCGCGGAGTCCGCTTCGCCGGAGGCGTGAGGACCGTCCTTGAGGGCCAGCATGCCCGTGGAATATGAAGAAGGCGCCGCCCGGCCGGTCTTCCCCAAGGGTCATATCCTCGGCAAAGATATAAAGGGAGGACTGGGAGGGAGAGTCGGTGAAGAGGCATGGCTGAAAGGATCAGGGTGGGGGTGATAGGCGCCGGCTTCATCGGTCTCCACCACCTAGAGGTTTACATCAACACGCCCTGCGCCGAGCTCGTAGCAGTCTGCGACATAGACGAGCAAAGGGCAAGAGCGGCGGGAGAGAAGTTCGGGGTCGAGAAGGTCTTCCTGGACTACGAAGAAATGCTCCAGCTGGAGGACCTCGACGCTGTCAGCATCTGCCTCCCCAACTCGCTCCACGCCCCCGCGACCATCTCGGCTCTCAAAGCCGGAAAGCACGTGCTCTGCGAGAAGCCTCTGAGCGTCGACTCGAAGAGCGCCGAGGAGATGGTTGACACTGCGCGCAAGACTGGAAAAAGGCTGGCCATCTCCCTCAACCTGCGGCACACGGGAAACGCCCAGATGCTAAAGAGAGCCGCGGACTCCGGTAAGCTGGGGAGGATCTACTATGGAAAGGGGGCCATCATCAGGAGGAACGCGATTCCAAAGGGATGGTTCCACAGGAAGGAGTACTCGG
>CAYWSC010000384.1:0-2244 GCA_964460695.1 Hadarchaeota archaeon (SeqCode) | reverse complement strand
CTTGGACGGATGCTCCCGAATCGGCGGTCATATGCATCGATCCCTGGGGCGAGGAAAAGTGGAGGTGGAGAAGCCCCGAGGGCGGCAACATACGTCTCTGTCAAGCCATGGGCGATGTCAACCGCGACGGCTCCATAGACCTAGTCCTCATGACTACAGACTGTGCCTACGCCGTGAGCATAGGCGCACCCCAGCCCAGCCTCATATGGCAAATCAACTTCACGGCCCTAAGCCAGGCCACAACCATTCCGCCGGGCGCAAGATGCAGCCACTACTCCAGCTACCAGCTCTTGGCCGACCTCGACGGCGACGGCGAGCTCGAGATACTGTGGCTCGTGCCGTATCCGGTTGCAACCGATGCCGCCACGGGCAGGCCGGAGGCGTACTACCTCAACCAACACATTCACACCGACCGCCGGGCGGACAACGGGGGCTGGTGGGGAGACATAGATCAGGACGGAGTCTCCGAATGGATCTGCGAGCTCACAGGCTGGACCCACAGAGAGACACAGACCTACTGCCTCACGATGGGCGGCTCCTTCCCAGCCTACTCTCCCTGGCCTGAATACTACCACACCGCCTACCCGGCAGAGTACCAAGAGTCACAAGAATGGCTAACCCTCAAGGCGGCCTATTCCAACTCCCTCTGGTTCCCTATACCCGAAGGCACCCAGTGGCCGAACATCGGAACCATCCTGCTTCTCGCGACAATTGCCCTGACGCGTAGCGCCCGAAGGAAGAGTCCAGAACTCTCGAAGAGGACCGGCTAGCAGCCTAACCTGGGACAAGGCTACAGAGGATTCCACGCCTCTGTACTAAGCCCGAATCTTGAGAACCAAAGACCTATGCGAAACCGTTATCACAATAATCCCTCACCTTCGACGGAGGGAGTGTCGTATGAAACCAACCACTTGGCTCCTCGCCTTCGGATCGGTGATGGAACCCCATCCCGATGATGCGCGCTGGGTACATCCCCTTGGACGAGAACTTGATGTTGACAGGAACGGCCCCTTTGTTGCCCTTCCTGACGGGAGCATCCTAACCGTGGACAGCCAGGGTGTGCGAACCAGCAAGGACGACGGCAGAACCTGGTCGCCGCCCACTCCTGTCTGCAGCGGCATAAACGAAAAGGAGCCTAGCTCGCACCGTTTGGTTCGAACGAGAAAAGGAACGCTAGTGATGGTTTACCTGAACTTCGAGAACTGGAAATTCAGCTGGGACGAAGAGTCGGGCGAGCCGGGTCCTGACTGTCGGCTTGAGGTGTGGGCTATCCGGAGCTTGGACGGCGGAAAGACCTGGATTGATAGGCAGAGGCTCCTAGACGGGTACAACGCGAATTTCTTCGGCTTCATCCAGACCAGCACAGGGCGGCTGGTGGCCACAGTTGAGCACCTCGTGAGCAACCCGGGCAGATGGGTCGTCTGCTCCCTGATCTCAGACGACGAGGGCAAGACGTGGAGGCGGAGCAACTTCATCGACATCGGCGGCCATGGACACCACGACGGAGCAACCGAGCCCACCGTCGCGGAGCTTAGCGACGGGCGCCTTCTAATGCTGATCCGCACAAACCTCGACCGCTTCTGGGAGGCGATCTCTCTGGACGGCGGCAGGTACTGGCCGATCCTTCGGCCAAGCCAGCTTGATGCCAGCAGCTCGCCAGGCCATCTGGTCCGGCTGAGCAGCGGCCGGCTTGTACTGGTCTGGAACCGCCTGAACCCCGAGGGCAGGGAGTTTCCGAGATCCAAGCCAGGCCCCGCGAGCGAGGTCGGTGCGTCATGGCACCGGGAAGAGCTCTCGATCGCCTTCTCCGAGGACGATGGAGAAACCTGGACCAGACCCCTTGTCATAGCGCGGCAGAGAGGCGGCCAGCTCAGCTATCCCTACGTCTTCGAGCGTCGTCCCGGTGAGCTGTGGGTCATAGCAGGATTTGCATTTCGCAAAGGCTGGGAGGACCCCCTACCCCTGAGGATCAAGTTCTACGAGGAGGAGCTTCTCTCAACAATGCAGAAATAATGTCTCGAGCACCACAACACGGCGAGTCATAGAAGGCTGGAAGATCGGTGTCCTCGAGGCCGGCGCAGGTATCAGTGCGGAGATGCCTAGCCCAGCCCGGCGTACCCAGCGATGCCTGCTGACTTTCAAACATCTCCAACAGGTTCTTAAGGCCCTGCTCGGCGTTTCTTGCCATGATTCCTTCGACTTTGGCCTTGTCGATGATCTTCCCCAGCACTGAGTAGCGAAGCT
>CAYWSC010000383.1:0-2245 GCA_964460695.1 Hadarchaeota archaeon (SeqCode) | reverse complement strand
TGGCGTAGCTACGATACCCACGCTGATCCTAGGCCTGCCTGCGAAGATATGGGTGTACAGGTCCCTCGTCCTCCTCGTCGTATCCTGCCCGTGTGCGCTAGCCATATCTACACCTGTAACGATGGTGTCTGCCATAACTGGGGCCGCCAGGAAGGGCGTGTTGATAAAGGGAAGCATCTTCGTGGAGAAGGCGAGTCGGACGAGGGTCTTCGCCTTCGACAAGACCGGAACGCTTACTGAGGGCAGGCAACGAGTAGCCGATATCGTTTCGGCCGGAGCCCCTGAGGACGAGATCCTATCCATCGCAGCATCGCTAGAGTCTAGATCCGAGCATCCTCTAGCCAAGGCGGTCATAGAGGAGGCGAGCCGCCGTGGCATAGGTCTAAGGGACGTGGAGGACTTCAAGGCACTGCCGGGCAGGGGGATAACCGGCTTGGTGGGCGGGCAGAGGTTCTTCGTGGGGAATCTCACCCTCTTCGACGATCCGCCGCCTGACGTAGTTGATGGGATCTCACGGCTCCAAGAGGACGGTAAGAGCGTCCTCATAGTCGGAACGCGAAAGGGGATACTAGGCGCGATATCCACCTTTGACACCCTGAGACAAGACGCCAGAGGGACTCTTCACGAGCTCGACGCGCTCGGAATCAGGACGGTCATGCTCACAGGCGACAACTCTAGAACGGCGCGGGCCGTCGCCTCGCGCCTCGGTGTCCACGAGTTCAGATCCGACCTTCTACCGCAGGACAAGCTGAAGGCTCTCGAAGAACTCTCGCGTACATACGGCTCTGTGGCCATGGTCGGGGACGGCGTCAACGATGCTCCAGCCCTGGCTAGGGCCGACATCGGAATAGCTATGGGAACGGCGGGCAGCGATGTATCCCTCGAGACCGCCGACATTGCCCTGATGGACGACCATCTGTGCAAGATTCCGTACCTAATCCGCCTGAGCAAGAAGACGGATCAGGTAGTCAGGCAGAACGTCTGGGTCTCGATACTTGTCAAGCTGAGCTTTGCGATATTGGCCTTTCCCGGCTTCGTGACCCTTTGGCTCGCGGTCGCCGTAGGGGATATGGGGCTTTCCCTTGCAGTGATTCTAAATGCTATGAGGGTAGCCTCAACCAAGCCCCAGCCCATCGTCCACACTAGGGAGGCTCCTCTAAGCAGCGCAGGAACCATCGGCGCCACGCCTGAAACACAGGTCCGCCTTCCTGGCAGACCTGGCTAGTCGACCTGCACCTCCAGGACTTTTGCGTCCCTTGGAGCTAGATCTAGCCTTATCGAGAGGAGTTTGCCCTTCTGGGACCATTCTCCGTCGCAGACGGCGGTGGCCCTAGTGTACCCGAGTTGTTCAAGATCCAGCTCTATCCTCTTCGCCGCCGCCTTTGAGGACAGGTTAAAAACGTTGACAACCAGCGTCGACTCGCCGGGAAGGTGGTGAACGTGGACCTCCTCCTCCAGGCCGATGAAAACGCCGCGTGTGAAGAACCTCTTCAGGCGCATATAGGTCTTCATTGCCCTCTTGTGAGCTCTCCAGACCTTCTCGTCCGGGTGTCTGCCACCTATCCCTAGATGTCTGCAGGTCGATGCGTACCACCAGAATTCCAAGGCGTTTTCGTTGTCCTTCCTTAGATCGATGTGTATGTAGAGGGGAAAAGAATATGCTAGGTTGTAGTAGAACAGGCTGATGGCCCTTCCTGAGAGCAGGTCCTCCATGGGGTCCCACATATACTCGAACGCCCATACCTCGTCGAAGGAGCCCTCGTGCCCGTGGAGGTGGTGGATGGGGCAGTAGCGGTACGGTACCCCTCCCAGGATCGGGTCGTGAAGCTCGATCAGTATCTCCGGGTGCCTGCTGTGAACCTCCCTTGCAAGCCTTAGGATGGATCTACAGTGGTCGCTCCTCTTCAAGGGGATCGAGTGGCCATGGGACCTATCCCAACACTCCCCTGTGAACGCCGTCCCGTCAAACATGAAGAACACAAACCCAGCCTCGGCGAGCTCCAGCAGTCTCTTTGCCTTCTCCTCAAGATACTGTCTCGAGCTTCCGCACAGGGAGGGAAGCATGTTTCCGTGCTCGTCCATCCTGTGGGCCGATAGAGGATAGGTTGTCGGGTCACACCAAACTGCCAGGGGAAGATGAAGCGACACCCCGAGGCCATACTTCTTCCGCATCAGGGCGACGAACTCCTCGGCGCGGAGGAGCCTGTAGGGAGGCCAGATGGACGATCCGAAGCAGGTGTCCCAG
>CAYWSC010000382.1:0-2248 GCA_964460695.1 Hadarchaeota archaeon (SeqCode) | reverse complement strand
TGCCTCGTCGTTGCGAAGCTCGATGGAAAATGCGTGCTTGGCAGGCTTATCCCGAAGCCTCCTAGGTCGGTGTACCAGAAGAGGTCGATGGAGCGGCCCTTCAAGCACCCCGTCGGCATAGATCCGGCCATGGCCCGGGTGATGGTCAACCTCGCAGGGCTTCTCCCGGGAGGAAGGCTCCTCGACCCGTTCTGCGGAACCGGAACCATACTGATAGAGGCAGGCCTGGTGGGCGGCTACACGCTGGGCATCGATTCGAGCCGACAGATGATAAGGGGATGCGAGCTGAACCTGCAGAGATACGGGATCGGTGGATACAGCCTTCTCCTGGCCGATTCCCTCAAGATGCCTCTGAAGGCACGTTTCGACCATCTCGTGACCGATCCTCCCTATGGCAGGTCCTCCCCGTCCAGCGTCGACGTTGAGAGGATCTACGAGTCCTTCCCAGCGGTAGCGTCCCAAGTGATCAAGCCCGGCGGAACCCTCTGCATGGCCTCCCCCTCGACCCTTGAGATATCGGAGAGGATCGAGGCGTGCAGCTTCAAGCTGGAGGCCTTCGCCTACCAGAGGGTACATGGGAGCTTGGGGAGACATCTATATCTCGCCAGGAAGCGCTAGGGTCGCTGGATGGGTGCCCGATGTTCGAGATGACGGCCAGGGATGCCTTTGGAAGGATCGGGGCGTTGAAGACCGAGCACGGAAAGCTCAAGACGCCGACGGTCCTCCCCGTCGTCGATCCGAGGAGGCAGCTGGTAGACCCCCCGGAGATCGTCGAGATGGGCGCCGCCGGGCTGATCACAAACGCCTTCCTCATATACAGGGATCCGAATCTGAGGAGGAGGGCGCTGGAGGCGGGCATCCACGAGATGCTTGGCGTCGACTGCCCGATAGCCACCGATTCGGGGGGATACCAGATCTACAGGGGCCAGGACCTCGGGGTCCGTCCAGACGAGATCCACCGATTCGAAGCCGAGATAGGGGCCGACTTGGCCGTCGTCCTCGACGTCCCTCCAAGCGACGGCATGGACAGGGCCCAGACGGAAAGGTGTATAGCGGAGTCGATCAACAGGTCTAGGTCTCTGTCAAGCTCGCCTCCCGACGGTCCCCTGTGGTACGGGGTCGTCCACCTCACGGGGTTTGACGATCTGAGGAGGGGGGAGGCCGACCAGATATCCCAGATGGGTTTCGACGTCTTTGCCCTCGGCAGCTGTGTGGGGTCACTGGTCGAGTACCGCTTTGACGACCACGTCGACAGGGCGGTCGATACGGCGAAGAGGCTTCGACCCGACAGGCCCCGCCACGTCTTCGGCGTCGGCCACCCAATGTTTCTAGCCATGTCGGTGGCCTTCGGAGGGGACCTCTTCGACTCGGCGATGTACACGCTGGCGGCCCAGGACAAGAGGTACCTCACCCCCTTCGGAACCCTGTCCCTCGATTCGATAAGGGAGTTCCCCTGCAGCTGCCCGGTCTGCTCCTCGACGGATCCAGACCAGATGAGGAAGAGAGGAGGGGAGCTGCTTTTGGCGAAACACAACCTCTACACAACCTTCGAGGAGCTCCGCCGCATAAGGCAGGCCATATTCGACAACGACCTCTGGGAGCTTGTCCAGGCGAGGGCTAGGAGCCACCCAAGGCTGCTAGGCGCCCTTCAAAGGGCGCTGAGGAGTCACGGCCGCTTCCTCGAATCCGTTGACCCCTTTACCAAGCGCTCAGCCCTCTTCTACTCGGGTCCAGAGACCAGGCTTAGACCGGAGGTCAGAAGGGCCAGGAGACTTTCGAAGAGGGTGCAACAGAGTCCAAGTTTTAGACACCCCCTCTACGGTGCCATCCCGTGCAGCGTCTCCCTCTGCTATCCCTTCGGCCAGACCGTCCTACCCTCCTCGATGGAGAAGGATCTGGAAAGCTGCAGCCCCGGCGACAGGGAGGCTGTGAAGGCGGCGATAGACTTCCAGTTCGGAAGAGGATGTGGCGATGCCCTTGAGCCATTCCAGATGGAGAGGTCGAGGAGGACTGGGAGGGTAAGAACCATTAGGAGGGGTGAGACGATCCTAGGCGTGATGCGAGCCAAAGACTTCTTCTTCCTCCCAAGCATAGAGGGAGCTAGGATCCTAGCCGGGCACCTCCCCTACCCGAGGGGGCGCGTCGTCGTCGACGGGGACGCCGTCGAGTACGTCTCGAAAGGAAGGTCGGTCTTCGCCAAGTTCGTAGTCGACTCCGACCCAGCCGTCATCCCGGCCCAGGAGGTCTT
>CAYWSC010000381.1:0-2268 GCA_964460695.1 Hadarchaeota archaeon (SeqCode) | reverse complement strand
ACATCATGGACATCCCGCTCTGATCCTCGGGGCGAGCCGTCCATCCCTTTCTGGGAAAGACTTAATAGAATTCTTAGCGATCTCCGACGATACCGTGGTACTATGGCTCGTAAAGCTAAGACACCTCTACCAAAGAAGTGGCTCATCCTTGTAACGGCCGTGATTGTCGCGGTTATTGTTGTGGTTCTTCTCGCCAGCGTCAAGCCACCCGAGATCTCCCTAGAGGTCAAGGAGATCAAGCGACTCCCCGGCGATAAGCTCAACCTCACGCTCTCCTACACATCTCACGGGTCTAACATCACGTCGGGCGAGTACAAGTTAAGGCTTGTTGCGAGGAGGACCATAGGAACCACCGAGGAAAAGAAGACTCTTGTTGAGACCTCGGTTCCAAACATCGGGGCCGACTCCTCCGCCGCCCAGACGTTTCAGCTTGACATAGACGGGTTCACCGATCTTAACATCTACGTGCTCAAGGGCAACAAACAAATACTCTTCAAGACGCAGAGAATCCCGATCTCGTAGGAACAATCCAGCTTGGGGGGTTAGGGGATGGCAAAGGTAGTTCTGACCGCCGACCGAACCCTCATGTCCGAATACCAGAACAACATGTTCTTCGGCTTCTCCGCCTCCTTCCCGAAGAAGTTCATGCCTTCGTTCGTCTACTACAGGATGTTCGCGCCGAGCGTCTCTCACAGGTGTGGCGTTGCCACCCACGCACCCTACGCTCTGAGGAAGATAGAAGCCTCGCTGGTCGCCGACGGATTTGACAGGAGCGAGGTGGTGGTAGCCCACCCAGAGTACCTCGACAGATTCGTAGGTGAAGATACGCTGGTTCTCGGGGTCTCGGCGATGGACCCCTTAGGATTTGGACCCGTCACCTCGACGTTCACCAACGTCTACAAGAACCCCGCACACATACCAGAAAAGTTCAGAGCCGTTGTGACCCACCGGGCTGTAAGGAGATTCCGGCCAAAGGTCATCGTGGGTGGGCCCGGCTCATGGCAGCTTAACAAGTTCCCTGAGAAGAGGGACGAGCTTGGAGTTGACTGCGTATTTCTCGGCGAGGGGGAGGTGACCTTCCCGAAGCTAGTGAGAATGGTGGAGAGGGGAGAGGAGCTGCCCAAGAGTGTCGAAGGCGAGGTGGTTCCCCTTGAGAGGATGCCGAACATCATCAACCCCTCGATTAACGCGATGGTGGAGGTGGCCAGGGGCTGCGGGAGGGGATGCAAGTTCTGTACCCCGACTCTTCAGAAGTTCAGATGCCGGGCAATAGAGGACATCATGAAGGAGGTTGAGGTCAACGTCCGTGCAGGCCACAGGCACATATACATCCACGCCGAGGACGTGTGGCGATACGGCGCAAGGGGCGTCATTCCGAACAAGGAGAAGGTTTTGAAGCTATACAGCTCGATCTACAACTATGACGGCGTGACCCGTGTCTTCCCATCCCACGGCGCCCTTGCCTCCGTTGCCTCGCAGAAAGACCTGCTGCCCTCTGTCTCCGAAGTTCTCGAGCTGGGCGACGACAACGTAAACGGGTACCAGACAGGGATCGAGACGGGATCGCCAAGACTCATCTCGATGTACATGAAGGGAAAGGTCAAGCCCTTCAAGCCCGAGGAATGGCCAGAGGTCGTCAGGACTGCCTTCGAGATCTCGGTGGATTCCCACTGGATCCCGTGCGCCACCATGATAGCAGGCCTTCCTGGGGAGACGGAGGACGACGTGATCAAGTCCATCGAACTGGTCGACGACCTCAAGGATCTGCCCTCGGGCATCTTCCCGCTCTTCTTCGTTGCGATGGGAACCATGATTGACCAGAAGAGCTTCACCCGGGAGGACATGACTCCTCTCCACTGGGAGTTCATAGTTAGGTGCTGGGAGCACAACTTCAGATACTTCCCCTACCTTGTCAAGCATGCCGGGATGAAGAACGCGTTCTGGAATTTCGTACTGGAGCATTTGCTCATACCGATGGGAAAGAGGAAGCTGGAGGACTACGCCTCCAAGATGAGGAAGCAGCTCGAGGAGGCCCAAAACGAAGCTAGCGCCGAGGCTAGTGGGGCGCACCCGAGCTGAGGCGCGGCTTAGCGGCGTGGCCGAACACACGGAGAGAAGTCTGTTGCCATAGGCAGGCTCAAAGCTCTCTGTGGAACGTTGAGATTCTCTCTCCGCCCGTCTTGTGATCAAGAACTATGTCCTCGATCCGCATGCCGCCGACGCCTTTCTTGTAGATTCCCGGCTCTGCGCTATGCAAATAGTTCTCGT
>CAYWSC010000380.1:0-2272 GCA_964460695.1 Hadarchaeota archaeon (SeqCode) | reverse complement strand
CCACGTCGCCGCCACTAGGTCTGAGGAGAGCTTGAAGGCGCGCCTCGCCGAATCCATTGGGGCGAGGTACGTAAACGTCAGGAAAACGCCCATTTCATCTCTCCAAGCGGGATTTGACCTTGTTGTCGAGGCAACGGGGAGCATCGAGCCGGCGATAGGGGCCATGGGCCTTCTACGCCGCAACGGCGTCATGGTGGTGCTCGGCAACTATCCCCCGCAGCAGGGATGCAGCAACTTCGGCCGGATTCTCCGCGAGATGGTGCTAGGCAACCGCCTCGTCTTCGGGTCGGTCAACTCCAGCAAGCACCATTTCGAGAGGGGCGTTGCCGATATGAAGCACATCAGGTCCCGTTGGCCCAGCTTCCTGGGGTCTATGATAACCAAGAGGCTTGGCCTTGAAGAGTTCGAGGCGGCCTTTCACCCAGACAGGGAGGATGTGAAGACCGTGATAGCCTTCTCCTAACGCCCTTCGCGCACGCGTCGAGGCCTGTGGAGGCAATCTCAGAAGGGCGGATCCTCCCCCACTATCCTCTTGTACGCGTTTCTGTAGGCATTGGCAACCTCCTCCTTGCTGCCGCCGTCTCTGAAGATCTGCTTGTCGTACTCAACGATGCTGCCCTGGGAGAATGCATCCTTGTCCAGCAGCCTCATAGAGTCGCAGGTGATCTCGTCTGCGACGAGGAGCTCGCCGTCCAGCCTTCCGAACTCCACCTTGAAGTCGGCTAGGACGAGTCCTCTCTCGTCCAGAAACCTCGAGAGGGCGTCGTTCACCTTTATGGTGAGGTCTCGTATTCTCGCGAGCTCGTCCCTGCTTGCAAGGCCAAGGAGAACTATGTGGTCCTCGTTTATCCATGGGTCGTGAAGCTCGTCGTTCTTCAGGTAGTACTCCACAACCGGCTCCGAGAACGTGGTCCCGGGCGTAAGGCCGAGGCGGCGAACGATGCTGCCCATCGCCACGTTCCTGTAGACGACCTCGATGGGAATCATCTCGACCTGTTTGACCTCCATCAGCCCGGGTTCGACAAGCCTTATCAGATGGGTGGGTATTCCCTCCGATTCCAGCTGCTCCAAGAGGCGGGCCGATATCACGGAGTTGTACTTTCCCTTCGCCGCCATCTGGTCGTGTTTAAGCCCGTCGAGGGCTGTCAGATCATCCTTGAATCGCATCAGGATCGTGCCCTCGTCTGTGCGGAAGAGGATCTTCGCCTTCCCCTCTTTTATCGGCGTTCCAAGCTTCTCCATCGGGCCAGAGCTGGTCCAACTCCTTAAAAGAGTTACCTGGCCACAAGTCGTGGTCCTACCACGGGAAGAGAATCCTGCGAGGCTGGTCGAACCGCCACAGGCCGTTTTCTCGAGCGATCCTCATAGCCTCTTCAAACTCCTCGCCGGTTATCCTCCTAGACAGAGCGGGGATCGAGGAGGCCTTGTAGCACGGCCTGTACTGGTCCATTATGTTGACGTATGTGTCCTTTGAAACCTTGTCTGCGAGAAACTTGGCAACAACCTCGGTTCCTGCCAGTCCATTTGGAAGAACCAGGTGACGGACCAGCAGGCCTCTGACGGCTACGCCATCTTTGTCGATGACTAGGTCGCCGACCTGGCGGTGCATCTCGAGGACAGCCTCCTGGTTCCGCTCGACATAGTCGTCGACGCCTGAGAGCCTTTTCGCAACCTCGTTTGAGCCGTACTTCATGTCCGGCATGTATATGTCGACGACTCCCTCGAGCAGCCGGAGCATCTCGACGGAGTCGTAGCCCCCGGTGTTGTAGACGATTGGTACTCGGAGGCCCCGGTCGATGGCCTGGGGAAGCGCCTCCAGTATCTGGGGCGCCACGTGGGTCGGGCTAACCAGGTTGATGTTCTCGCATCCGAGCCTCTGGAGGTACATCATCACGGAGGCGATTTTCCCCGGGTCTACTTCCTCGCCCTCGCCGAGGTGGCTGATCTCGTAATTCTGGCAGAAGATACACTTGAGGTTGCAGTTTGTGAAGAATATCGTTCCGGATCCACCTCGGCCGACGAGGGGCGACTCCTCCCCGAAGTGGGGATTGAAGCTGGAGACGACGGCATGCCTGGCGGTCCGGCAGACCCCCGTCTCACCGGACAGGCGGTCAACCCTGCATCGCCTCGGACAGACAGTGCAGGGGGATAGAAGTGAGAGCGCCCTCTCTATCTTGTCTTCAAGCTCTTTCCGGTCTAGATCGAGGTACGACGGGTGAAGGCGGCCCATCCAGATTCTATTCTTGAACAGCAGATTAATCTCTTACAGAAC
>CAYWSC010000379.1:0-2299 GCA_964460695.1 Hadarchaeota archaeon (SeqCode) | reverse complement strand
TAGCATTCCCGCCTGACGCGTAGAGGATCGCCGAGTCGGAGCCTCTTCTTCTCCGTTCCCGGACCGGAAGGATTTCAATTTCCAGCAAGGCGCCCAGCCGTTCCAGGGCGCGGCGTCGTGCTTTCGACACGACACCTATGCAGTGATAGCCTAGGTCTTTGGAGACGAGGGCTAGCCTGGAAACGGAGTCGACGCCGCCAGACCCCCGGTCAACGGTCAGCAGGTCGAGGAATCGCCTCGCCATGCGTTCGCATCCTCTGAGGGGTCACCGAGCCTTTTCGGCACCCTTCCCCTTGTTCCTAAGTCCCCTTCCCTTCTTGCCTGCGGAGGTCAGCCCCCTGTAGACCCTTCCTCTCTGGCTCTTTTGGCAGATCCAGTTGATGTCCGGGTCCAGCTGTATCGCTGGGTGATGCTTGTCTACCAGAATCACCTCGAAATACTTGTGCTTCCCGTCGCTTCCAACCCAGTATGAGTTCAAAACCTCTAGGTTGGGGAACTTCCTGTTCGTCCTCTCCTCCGCCATACGCTGAAGGGACTTCTTGGGGGGTAGGTGGTGAACGAGCATCCTCCGTGGTCTACGCCCCTTGTCCGGCCTGCTCTTCCTCCTGCCGCCCCTTCTCACCCTTGCCCTTGCAACCACAAATCCGGGCTTCGCCTTGTAGCCGAGTTTTCTAGCCCGATCAAGCCTCGTCGGCTTGTCGATGCGGACGACAGCAGGTTGCCTGCGCCAGAGAATGAGTCTCTCTTTCAGCAGTTGGCCTACGTATGACTCGTCTGGCCTATCCCAGGCCTCTTCTATAGCCTTGTACATTCCCATGGTAGCCCCTCCAATCGTTCAGGTCGAAGACCCACATCCTGGGGCGAGATAGAATTAAAGAGGCTGGCTTAAATATCGTTCATGCATCCGGTGGTTCTTTGGCGGAGGAAAGCGTGGACATCGAGAGGAAGCTCACCGAGTTCGGCTTGTCCATCTTCGAGAAAATAGAGAAGCTGAGGTCACCTAGCTTTACCTACCCGTCGAGGGGGCTGAGCAATGTCTACTACGAGGAGGAGAGCCGTCTCCTCAAACAGGGGGGAAAGGCTAGCTCAAGGTCCTTCCTCAACCTGGCCCACACGAGGAAGTTCATGCAGACGCTGATGATAGCTGCAAGATGCAAGGACCTTCTCAGGGAGGACAAGACGGCGAGCATCAGGGAGCTATACTATCAGCTCAAACACAGCCTTCCCGGTGGAAAGGAGGAGAACACCTTCGAGGATCAGACTGAGTCGGACGCGTGCGTCGAGGATTTGGAGCGCATGATGGACGTTCTGAGGGAGCAGCTTCATCTAAACGCCGACAAGAGTGGATACATGCACGGGAGGATCATAATCGAAGACGCGGGTGACACCATCGATTGTTCGCGGATGGGTAGCGGGGGATATGCAGTTCCGAGCAACATAGAGAGGATCAAGATCAAGCGAGTCGATGCAGACTACGCCCTTGTCATAGAGACGAATGCTATGTGCGACAGGCTTAAGGAGGAGAAGTTCGACAAGAAGAACAACGCAATCCTTATCTCTACCGGCGGTCAGGCCAGTCGGGGGGTCAGGCGCCTCGTCCACAGGCTGTCAAAGGAGTTCAACCTGCCCATCTACGTCTTCACCGACGGAGACCCCTACGGTTACTACATCTACAACGTGATCAAGTGCGGCTCGATAAACTTGGCGTATCTCTCTGAGAGGCTGGCGACACCCGAGGCACGCTTTATCGGGATGAGGATGACTGACATAGAGAAGTACGGGCTGGAGCGGGTAACCGAGAAGTTGAAGCCTCAGGACGAGAAGAGGATAAGGGAGGAGCTATCCTATCCATGGTTCAACACCAAGGAGTGGCAGAAAGAGCTGAACCTGATGCTCAAGAAGAAGGTGAGGATAGAGCAGCAGGCCCTAGCTTCAAAGTCCCTTTCCTTCGTAGCTGACGAGTACCTCCCGGGAAAGATCGAGGCCGGGGACTTCCTTCCGTAGTCTCACGGCTCCCGAGGGTAGAAATCTAGACGGGCGCCGACACTCCCCGCAGCGTCTCGGCCCAGGTGCACTTGTCCGTCTCTTTCTTTCCATATCCAAAGACGCCTTATCCCTGTCAGCGAAGATTATGTTGAGTGCTCCGATCTTGCCTCGGTGTCTGTCCGTGATCAGAGGCGCGAGGGCTCGAAAGACCTATATTCTCTGCCCCCGTCTTCTGTCCATGCAGCGTGAGAACGCACTTCCTGACCAAGTTATTCCCTTTCCATTCGGGGTCAATATTCACTTCGTCGAGCCC
>CAYWSC010000378.1:0-2299 GCA_964460695.1 Hadarchaeota archaeon (SeqCode) | reverse complement strand
GATCAGACATGCCGCAGAGAGCGGGAGGCTCGAGGAAGTAGTCACCTAGATCGGTGTTACGGCAATCCGAGGGTCAGGCGCTCAGCGCGGCGTCACATCGAGGCCCGGCGGGCCAGGAACCCGGGCAGGAGGCTCAACGCCCCCACAAATACATCCTCCACAACGGCTCGCCGGCTGTGATCGACAAGGAATCACAGCCTTGCGGGAAAAAGTTGACTGCTCAAGAACAGAGCGATGCCTCGGAGGGACAGCTACATGTTCTGGCCTCAGGTAGGCCTGACCACAAAGCTTAAATCCTAAGAAAGCAACCCTTCGAGGATCCGAACGAAAAGCTTCGGAGGCATTAGAATGAAAATGAAAAACCTTAAGAGAGGGATTTCGACGACGACCGCTGTCGGCATCGTCATACTATTGATCATCATCGGACTGGTGGCGTGGTACGCAGCGACTCCCAAGAAGGAGTACAAGGGCCTGATAATGGGCACGACAGACTCTGTCGAGACAAACCTCGACCCCGCGGAGGCTTACGACTACTTCGGCTGGGAGATAATCCAGGCAACAGGGTCTGGGCTGGTCCAGATAAAGCCCGGCACGCCTCACGGTGCAGGAGCGGAGGATATCGAGCCGGCCCTGGCGACGGACTGGTCGGTCAGCGATGACGGCTTGACGTGGACCTTCAACCTGAGAAAGGGCGTCAAATTCTCGGATGGAACGGAGTTCAACGCGACCCACGTGAAGTACAGCATCGACAGGGGGCTCAGCCTTGCGGTTCCCGAGGGAGCCTTCGTGGGCATAGGGATAGGCGACATCATCGACAACGTGGAGGTAACCGACAAGTACCAGGTCAAGTTCCACCTGAAGATTCCGTTCGGCCCGTTCCTCTCCCTGATGGCCTCACCTGTCATGTACATAGTGAACCCTAAGTACGCGCCGAAGGACAAGGTTGTGAGCTACGTCGAGGGAGATGCCCGGGCGAGCTACCCGACTGATCTAGGGCCCTACATCCTCACGAACTGGACGAGGAAGGCGGGCAAGGACTACGAGATGAGGCTCGAGGCGAATCCGAACTACTGGGCCGCCAAGGACGGCCTCCCAAAGACCAAGAAGATCATAATAAAGTTCTATTCGGATGCGACCGCCCTCGCCCTAGCGATAGACTCGGGGGACATAGACGTTGCCTTTAGACAGCTGAAGGCAACAGACATAGAGAAGTTCAAGGGAAAGACGAACGTGAAGGTCTGGCAGGGAACAGGCGCCTTCATCCAGTACATGATCTTCCAGGAGAAGATCAAGCCCTTTGACGATCCGCGGGTTAGGAGAGCCGTGGCAGCAGCTCTCAACAGGACAGCCCTAGCAAAGACCGTTTTCCTTGGTCAGGTCAGCAACCTGTATAGTCTCATACCCAACGGTATGATGGGCCACATAGACGCCTACAAGACCCTTGGAGACGCCAACTACACCTACACCAGGCAGGTGCTCAGCGATCCAACCATCTATGGCGGGCCTTATGACGAGAACCACAAGCTCGTCATAGACCTCTACTACGAGACATCCGGCCACTACCCGCAGAGCGCGGACCAAGCAGCCGTGATAAAGTCCTCCCTGGAGGGAAGCGGCGTGATACAGGTGAACCTGCACGGCCTGGACTGGCCCGCCTACAGGGTCAAGAGGGGAGAGGAGAATATGCCTCTCTACATATACGGATGGTACCCGGACTACGTCGATCCCGACAACTACATCTACCCATTCCTCCACTCCTCCGGCTCGTCCTGGCTCCACAACAACTACCACAACGAAAAGATGGACTCGCTGATCGAGCAGGCCAGGGCAAGCAGCGACCCGAAGACGAGGGAGGATCTGTACAAGCAGATCCAGGAGCTCATGGTGGAGGACGCCCCAATCGTTCCGATGTTCCAAGGATCGGCCTGGGCCGTCACCAAGCCCGACGTGACAGGGGTCTACCTCGACATCTCTCAGGTATGGAGGCTTTGGCTCCTCGAGAAGAAGTAAACCTTTATTTTCTCCCCTTTTTTCTTTTTTTCAATTCCTGCACTCTGGCAGAGATGGAGCTAGATGAGCCTCCGTTCCTACGTCATAACGAGGATTCTGCTCACCATACCCATGATAATGCTCCTCCTCTCCATCGTGTTCCTCGTCGTACGAGTCTTACCCGGGGACCCGGTTCTCCTCCACTTTGAGAAGCACGCCAATCCGGAAGATGTGGAGAGGCTTAGGCATGCCCTCGGCCTCGACAAGCCAATCTGGCTACAGTACATCGACTACCTTGGAGGCATATTCA
>CAYWSC010000377.1:0-2301 GCA_964460695.1 Hadarchaeota archaeon (SeqCode) | reverse complement strand
GGGACCCAAAGTAGTAGTTTAGGACCGGGTTGTCCAGGTAGCTCCTCGACTCGAGCCGCAAGCGCAGAGGAAACCACATCAGTAGAGTCAGAGGAAACACAATCAAGCTGTCTAGGACCAGGGCCTGCGCCCTCGCGAAGGCATCTGGAACCCTGATAGACCGGGTTTCCACCGCTCCCACAAAATCGCCTCAAGGGTCTGTCGAGTTGTCTATTGAACCACTGATCTATTTAGGCTTTCAGGATTTGGCCAGGAAACCGCCCATTTAGTCTAGGCAGTCTCGGCTACACCACCAACGTTGCCGGCGTCCCCCGGTTTTCTCAAGATCTTCGAGAAGCGGGTGCAGAGGTACCTGTCACCGAAGTCCTGCAGATGCGGGCACCCGAGGCAATCAGGGATCTTGGGCTCCCCGCTGCAGCTCTCAAAGGAGCTTTCGCGAACCACGCCGGCCCGCACGGAGTCGACGTATCCTAGGGAGCGGAGGAAGGCATAGGCTAGGCAGCTTGCAGACAGCCCGCCGGAGATGGCCTTGGAGAAGACCTGGCCCACGCTCATCAGCACCGTTCCCCAAGGAGGGTAGGAACTGGTAAAAGGAAACAACATGGAAAGCATCAGCGTGCGGAAGAGGTAGGAAAACAGCAGGGCGATGACCGCCAGCCCGATGGCAAGCCCCAGGGTGCTGAGGGGGTTGTTGCTGAATATCCTAGTGCTCAGGCGTATCGAGTCGGCCCAGGATAGACCTCTCACAAGTATCCCGTAGACGGCGAAGATGAAGGCTAGGGAGACGAGCCAGCACAGAAGGATGTTCACCCGGTTTTCAAGAACCACGTGCCTCCCCAGCCGGACCCCGACTGGGACGCGTCCCAGGATCGAAAGCACGCTGAGCACCGAACCGACGCCGATGAGCGCCCACAGAAGCCGATTGCGAGGGGAGAGGAAGAACCAAGGATTCGAGTACCTTATGTCTTGTCCCTCCAATCCCTTTGCTACTCCTAGGCTCCGATACCTCATCACGATGATCCATGCTCCCCAAGCCCCTATGAGCCATGCAATCAGCGAAGCTACGAACTCGAGGCCGTAGAAGACAAGCGGTTGGGAGAACGGTCCGACCCTCATCACCATCAGAGGCGACAGGATGAACGGAATCACACCCACCATCGAGGCCGCGAAGAAGGGAAGCAGAAGATCCAGCTTCTCGAGGAGGACTCGCACCCCCTCCCCCAAGGACTCGGCTGCTGAGAATCTGCCAATGCTCAGCTCCGCCAACCGACCACTATCCTGTGGGAGGCCGCACACTCTAATACATATTGCGTTTCGGTCGTGGGAGCTGTCTCCCGGCCCAGAACCTACCATTGCGGCATTGTTTCACGCCTTCACGTCCGCAACAACCAAGGGTCAGGTGGATGACCGGTTATGATCGTCACCCAATCGGGCACACAAACTCTTTTCTTCTTGAAGCGGAAGTATCTTGGCGATGAGAAAAGCGGTCTGGGCTTTGGCCATAGCCGCACTGGCCTTTTTGACCGTACTTTTTCTCGTGCCTACTCCCCCTGGCATCTTTGTTCCCGATTTCAGAATGGAGGTGGACTTCAACTCTTCACATGGGTTCGAGGAAGTTATACCGAAGCTGCGAGGGGGATACGCAAAGCTCGCGATTACCCAGGGAAAAACGGGGAGCATACCCATAACCCTGAGGCGACAGTACACGGCCAAAACGATTGAAGTATTCATCTGGCTCCAAGGTGTACCCCCAGACTTCGATCAGTGGGTCATCGGCGCCGCGGAAAACGCCGGCCTTCCCGAGGGCATGACATACGCGATCAACCCGTGCACATTCGTCCTCAAAAACAACGACGTTCACAACGTGACGCTGAAGATAGCCCTCAGCCCCGAGGCTAGAACCGGGAACTTCAAGCTGACTATCGCTGTATGCAGGATTCGTCCAGGTGGAGGAGCAGTGGTATCATACACCGGAAAATCTCTCATCCTAGAGGTCAGGCCGAGAAGGCTTTGAAGCATTGACAGTCTCTCTCTGCTGTTGGACGGCTCAGTGAGGGGTAGAGAAGTTGCGCCGAGTAGTCTGGGACAGGAACCGATTTCACATCGCCTGGACCCGCTTGGTTCAGAAAAACAACATCTGTGAGATTCTTCTTGGGATGCGTACCTATCCCCGAATTGTCCCGATCGTGGGAGCTCGTTCTGTGTCGAGAGAGGCCTTCCTTCCGGCCTTCCATCGAACGTTTTATCAAGGAGACCAACATGCCAGGTTGCTGAACCAGCCAGAGTCACTGCCCTCCGATC
>CAYWSC010000376.1:0-2312 GCA_964460695.1 Hadarchaeota archaeon (SeqCode) | reverse complement strand
GACATCGTCGAGGAGTCAAATAACTTGAAAACTGCACCCCGATTGGACTGGGCGGGAGAGGTGACGATGAATTGTACGGGTGAATGTGTCTTCTTCGTACGCGGCGGAGAGGTAGAGGTCAAGTTGAAGAGCTTTGAGTCTCCCCTTGAGGCGATACTGGTCGACAACTCCACGTTTCTACTCGGTCACCTAAAACTGGGGAGTGACGACACAGGGATAATTCGCGTATCGGATAGGAAGCCGGTGCCGATGGTGTTGCTGGTGAACTCGAGGGGGAGGTTTCGAGCTACTTTTCAGGACTCATTGGCTGGGATCAGACTTCCAGCTGGCATCCGGTCCTCCTCGCGCTACTACTTCCGCGTTCCACCAAACTGTACCTCTGTTTCTCTAATCTGTTTGGAGGAAAACTCTTCTGCGACTATCAGACTGGCAGTTCGAGGATCCGTTTGGGAGGTGGGCCTTAGGGGACGAGATCAGGAGACGGTTTCGTTTCCAAGAGGTCCTGCTTCCATCGGCAAGATGGAAATTGAGGTTCTGCGTGGCAGTCCCATCTTGCTTGTGTGGGTGGACGGCCGCACGCCGGTTCTTTTCCCGGAAAAGTCGTTTCTCGACTAGTATGAGAGCTCCGGTAGTGGCTATGCTGTAGGAGCCTCTGTTTCGACAGCCAGACCTCTCAACACCCTCAACCCCGCCATTCGCTGGCCCAGGGCCATCTTGTCCACATCGAGGATAGGCTTGCCTGAGGCATCCGTCCTAAGGCGGATGACACTGTCGAAAAGCTCCTCGATTGCTAGGGTTCTAGTATCCTCCTCAGCTACCGCGGGGTTAAAGAGGAAGACTGCGGTGCACCCGTGTTTTCTAAACTCGTTGATGATCTCTAGGATATCGTGGTATATCCTGTGAATCTGGGTTGCAGTCACGTAGGCTGAGAGGACATCCACCACGGCTCTCTTCCGGCGGTCTCCCAACGACGCCAGTGCCCGGGAGATCGCGACGTCCACTACCGACAGATCGACGGGGGATACGAAAACGTTGCCCTCTACCCTCAGGGTCTGGACCTCTGTGTGACGGGCGGTGTAACAGTCGACGATCTTCAGGCTCCCTCCTGCCCCGGAAAGAGCCCTCTGAACGTGAGCCGGAGGCTTGCTCGCCGTGACAAATACACACCCCTCCCCGAGGTCCAGACCCGCGAGAATGAAGGATTCCGCTATGCGGGTCGACGCGGAGCTATCCCCGACCAAGAGGACAACTTCGCCTCGTGCATATCCACCGCCCAGAGCTTTGTCAAGCTCTTTGAACCCCGTCGATGCCTTCTCCGTCAGCAGCCCCCTGGCCAGGCTGTGAAGAAGACCCTCATCTATCAGGAAGTCCATATACTTCGAAATCGTCTGGCCACACTTCTCTTGCAGGGCGGTCTGTAGTTCCTTCTGCCCCTTGATATTAGAGACCTTGGCGTACTCGTCGATCAGCATGTTGCAAAGCTTGCTGAACCCTTCCGCGTCGAAGGAGAGGCTACCATACTGAATCGTCATGTCCTTGCTGAGTTTGAATTCGCCCCTGCGTGAGAAGGATGCTCCCCTCAGAATCGGGTGTTCTTCCGAGAGCTGCTTGACCATGCGGTTTAGCGGTCTTGAACCCTCAAGGAGGACCACAGGCTTGGCTAGATCTTCGAATAGCTGGCCGAAGAATCTGAACTTTATGATCGTGCCCGATGGGAGCGGGAAGCCTGGATCGAACTCTCCAGTCGCAGCGATGGCCTCGACACGCCTCCGATTCTGCTCCCCCCAGTAGACATAGAAGGGGAAGCCGAGGGCCTGGAGCAGGAGGAGACGTGGAATCGCCTGTATGTTGGCTTCTTCAAGTGCGGAGAAAAGCCATGCCATCGAACTGAGTACAATAACGACGGGCACCAGCATGGCGAGGTGAGGCCTAAACCTGGTTCTCATGTAGAACTGGAGAAAGCCGGCCAGCCCCATTATTAGAACGCCAATCGAGAGGAGTTCACCGATCACTGTGATGAGAGCCAACTAGACTCCACCTCCTCCCTTTGAGGATGAAGTCGAGGAGCATGTTGTTTGTGAACTGGGCGGATAGAATCCCAGAGACTATGAGAAAGCCACCTACGACTCCGTGCTCGATGCTCTTGGAAATGAAGGAAAATCCAACCAGCACGTAGCCTGCCGACAGGAGTGCGAAGGACGCCGAATAGAACTTCAAGATCCTTGATATCCCGCCGGTCACCCGCTCGACCCGCTTGACCTGATAAACGAGGTTGTAGAAGAAAACCAGTACCGAGCCGCATGTCAACAGGA
>CAYWSC010000375.1:0-2318 GCA_964460695.1 Hadarchaeota archaeon (SeqCode) | reverse complement strand
TGGCCTGATACTCCGTGAGGCCCACGGATCCTATCTGTGGGTGTGAGTACACCGCGTGGGGGATCGCGGAGAAATCCACTGCGATCTTGTGGCCATGCTCGCCGAACGCGTTTATCCAGGCGATCTCCGCCTCGTAGTTGGCAGCGTGCCTGTACATGTACTTGCCTATCGCATCTCCGAAGGCCCATATGTTCGGCTTCGTGGTCTCGAGGTACTCATTGACCTTTATGAACCCCCTTTGATCCGTCTCCACCCCGGTCTTCTCGGGCTGGAGGAGGTCTGAGTTTGGGACTCTTCCCACAGCCACCATGATGGCATCCGCCTCGATGGAGACGTCCCTGCCCGTCGAGAGATCCGTCGCCCTGACCTTCTTGACCTCACCGCTCTGGCTGAGCTCCTCGACCCTATGGCTGAGCAGGACCGTCATCCTCTTGGACATCTCCTCGAAGAGGAGTTGCGATATCTCCGGCTCCTCCTGGGCGACGAGCCTAGGACCCATCTCCACGACGGTGACATCCGAACCCATGCTCGAGAAGAAGTGGGCGTACTCGACCCCAACGAACCCGCCGCCGATTATGACCACCCTTTCAGGACGCTGTGTGAGCTGTAGAACCGTGTCGCTGGTCAGATACTCGGTCTTGTCGATGCCTGGGAACTTGGGGACCAGGGGCCTCGTGCCCGAAGCTATGAAGATCTTCTTACCCTTTATCTTCTCCTTTCCCACCTTCAACGTATAGTCGCCTAGGAACTGCCCGGTCTCCCTGTACCAGACGAAGGACCTGCTGTGCATAGCGGCCCTCTCGATCGGCTCCCTCTCCCCTCTCACATGCTCCCTCATCCTCTCCATGACGAAGTTGAAGTCTATGGAGTCTATCCTAGCCTTTATCCCGAACTTCTCAGACTCCTGAATAGTGGCGGCAACGTCCGCAGGGTAGATCAACAGCTTGGAGGGGATGCAGCCGACGTTGAGGCATGTCCCGCCCCAGAGCCCGTGCTCCACCACCGCGACCTTCATCCCCCTCTCTATGGCCTTGGCGCCGATGTTCATCCCGGATCCGGAGCCGATCACCACCACATCGAACTTCTTCTCGAACAAGGACCCACCCTTCCAGCGGAGATCTGCCACAGCTGATAACTATTGGGATGGGGAGTCCTCCAGGCGTCAAGCCTCGTAAGACTCACAGCGGGCCTGCGGATTCTCCAGCGAGGCAGCTGCCAACCCTGTTCAGATTAAAAGACCGCGGGGTCGAACAGGAACTGGAGAAATGGGTGGTTCTATGCCCAAGGAGAATGCGAAGACGCCGCAGAGGAGTAATGCGAGACCTGCAAGAACGGCTAGCAAGAGGGGTCAGAACAACACAGGGGTTGATCTCGTCTGGGTGGTCGGAAATCTGAATCGAATAATGGCCGACCTCGCCATGTATCCTCCCGACATGAGCCAGGGATGGAAGGTGAGTCACGAGGGACCCAGGGGAAGGGTGCTAGTGGAGTTCCAGCCCGTTGAACCCGTGGAGAGCTAGTCCCCAGGCGAACTCAAAGACAACACCGGGCCGGCTCGCGGAGCTCGCGGACCGGTGCAGCTAGCGGAAAACCCGAGACCTATCTTTTATTAGCTGGCGGTCCGAAGCGATGCTCGGTGACTGTTCGCATTGGCTTCCGCATACGCACACATGGTCCTTGACTACTACATTCAGCGCCTCAGGCGGAACCGGGAGAGGAGAGAAAAGCAGCTTCGCCGGCTGAAAACCCGCCGAGACGTAGAGGCCTTTCAGGAAAAGGTCCGCAGAGCTGTGCGGGCCTCCTTCGGCCCCCTTCCGAAGAGAACGCCGCTTAGGCCTAAGGTCACGGGGAGGATCGAGAGACCAGGCTTTGTGATCGAGAAGCTGGTCTTCAACAGTCGGCCAGGCTGCCTCGTGACGGCAAATCTCTATCTGCCTAGGGGCGTTCAGGAGAGAGCCCCGGCCGTACTGGTTCCATGTGGGCATGCCCAGGAGGGAAAGGGGTACAGCCTGTACCAGGAGCTTTGTCAGAGACTGGTTTCATGCGGCTTCGTCGTCTTGATATACGACCCCTTCGACCAAGGCGAGAGGCACCAGTACGTCATGGTCAAGTCGGATCTGGTCGGTGGCTGTACCCATGCCCACAACATGGAGGGAAAGCAGCTAGACCTGCTCGGCGAGTTCTTCGGGTCGTGGAGGGCCTGGGATGGCATAAGGGCTCTGGACTACCTGCAGAGCAGGCCCGAGGTGGATCCGCACAGGATAGGCGTGACGGGCAACTCCGGCGGCGGCACGATGACCGAGTGGCTCTTCGCCCTT
>CAYWSC010000374.1:0-2319 GCA_964460695.1 Hadarchaeota archaeon (SeqCode) | reverse complement strand
TACCTCGGCCCGAACCATCGCTTCTCGTAACTTGTTTTAAATTTTTCTCAACCCGTGCCGTCAGAGGTGGCGCTCGCGTGCACATAGCCAGGCGAGAAGGCCGGCCCCCAAACTTCCATCCACTGGAAAGCGTTAAATCGCCGCGCGAGCGAAAGCCGTCCGATGATGCTTTCCAGAGAGGAGGCGGAGGAGGTACTCTCGCAGCTGAAATTCAAGAGGAGGCTTTCAGAGGAGGATCTGATAGTCGCCATTGCCCAGGACTGGGCGTCGGGCGAGGTTCTGATGCAGGCCTACATGAACAGAGAGGCTGCCCTCCAGACCCTCAGCACGGGAAGGGCGACCTACTGGAGCACCAGCAGGCGCCAGCTCTGGGTCAAGGGGGAGACCAGCGGTGCCTTCCAAGAGCTCAGAGGCTTCAGGATCGACTGTGACGGGGATGCAGTGGTTCTTCTCGGCGAGCCGAAGGGGCCATCCTGCCACACAGGCCTACACTCCTGCTTCGACACCTATGAGCGGTTCGACATAGAGGGGATGAAGAGGAGGCTCGTCCAGT
The DNA here is from genome assembly GCA_964460695.1 of Hadarchaeota archaeon (SeqCode). GTDB lineage: Archaea > CAYQAE01 > CAYQAE01 > CAYVLA01 > CAYVLA01 > CAYWSC01. Next base: position 1,766 of record CAYWSC010000374.1, on the reverse strand, counting down.
CGATAAAGAAGAGGGCCCTCGTCTTCGGCGATTTCACCCTAACCTCGGGGAAGAAGAGCACCTACTACCTCGACGTGAAGAAGTTGATAACCAACCCGCCTGATCTTGCTCTCATATCGCTCCTCATCGCGCATCGCTTCGGCGAAGGCGTAGACGTGGTGGCAGGACCCGAGCTCGGCGCCGTGCCCATCGTGGTTTCGGTCGCATCAAGGCTGAGGCTCCCGTTCGTGATGCTGAGGCGTGGAGAGAGAACCCACGGGACAGGTAGGCGAATAGAGGGCCAGCTTTCCAAGGGGCAGAAAATCCTGCTAATTGACGACGTCGCCACCTCGGGTGGGTCGCTAGTGGGCTCGGTGCAGGCAATACAGGACGAGGGGGCGCAGGTCGCAGTAGTAACCTGTGTGGTGGACAGGCAGGAAGGTGCCCGCGAGAAGCTCGAAGAAAAGTACGGACTGGAGCTGAGCCCACTGGTCACTGCAGATGAGTTAGGGCTGAAGCCGTAGAACCTACGACTCCTCCTCCACTCTTACCGCGTTGACCACGCCGTCCTGGCCAGGACGGGAGGTGACCCTGGCGAGCCCTATTTCAGTCTCTATAAGCGCGCCCTTGGTGAGGATGTTTCTCCGCGTGAAGTCCCTGCTCGCCGGGTTGTTCCTTACGGCCAAGATCTTGACCAGCTTGGCGGTGCCGCCTGACGGATCAGCCACATTTGCCATGTCGCTTGCGAGCAGCCGGAGCTTCACGTTCCCCCCTCGAACCCTTATCTTGCGTAGCCTCCTCTCGCCGATCCTCGTCTCGGCGGCCGTCCTTCCAAGCTCAAATCTCCTCTTCTTCCTGTGAGGAACAAGCCTGCCGCCGGTGGGTTTGCGCCTCGACCTTCCCTGATAGATAGCCAACCCATCACCGATTTGGAACCCGTTGTAGGGGGTGTTGAAAAATTGCTCCTCGGCGAATCGTCAGGCCGCCCTAGTCACGCGCACCTCCTTGTAGAGTCTACGTCTAATCATGACCGTGTAGAGGATCGCCCCGGCGGCCAGCGCCGTTCCCGTCACCGCACACCACTCGACGACGTAGATCCAGAGGAGCGCCCTGTCTTTGGCGCGGATTGCGTCGTTTGCCAGCACGGACATCTTGTCCAGACACGCCTTGATAGCATCCCTGGCGCCCTCTAGATCCATTCTCCGGTAGAGAACATCGGCGGATTCCTTCTCCATGTCTATCTCTTTGAGCCGATCGTACAGCTTTCGTGAGTTTGCACCGAACTTCTCGGCAAACTCCATCACAGAGATTGCGTACAGCCTCTTCTGCCTGTAGTTGGACAGAAACATCCTGACGAGGTGATCGAGATCCAGATCCTGGGGTATGGGCACCCTAGCAGGATAGTAGACCATGCGGGATAGGAAGTCGGGGCAGTAGGGCCATCGGTAGAAGTCGGTGACGCCGTTGCCTCCCCAGTCGAATACCAGGGCGACTGAGCGCCCCTTTCCCGGATCCCAACTTGCAATGAACGGGCTACCTTGGGGGTTGTCGCTCATCGTTGCTAAGATCTGGGCGCCCTCTCTCTCCAGAACCCTGTTGTGAGCGTAGAAGTACACCGTCTTCCAGGGAAGGCCCTTGAAGATGGGGTGATTCGGATCCTTGGGAACAAGCCTGAACACCTTGGAGAGGGACCAATCCTTCCTGGTGTCCATGCACTCCACGGGGAGGATGTCACCGACGGGCGTGGGGCCCCAGCTCGCACACTCACCCCATCCGCCACTGACGCC
>CAYWSC010000373.1:0-2323 GCA_964460695.1 Hadarchaeota archaeon (SeqCode) | reverse complement strand
GAAGCACGGGGCGGCGTCGCCGACGAAAAGTCCCTGTCACATTTATGAGAATATCCCGCTGGCTCGACCAAGGTTGCAAGTTGATCCTGTACATGGTTAGACACGGGCAGTCTGAGGGAAACCTCGGCTCACCCTCGACGGACCCTCCGCTTACACCCCTTGGCCACAGACAGGCGGAGCTGGTGGCGAGGAGAGCCGAGGAACTGGGGGTTGACTTGTTGCTATCGAGCCCTCTCACCAGGGCCATACAGACCGCCATTAGGATTTCAGAACATGTGCGTGTTCCCATAACCGTCTGGGCAGAGATCGCTGAGAAGGGCTCATCTCCGCCCCTCCCCACCCGCTCGGAACTCGCCTCTAGATACCCACTTCTAGAGCTGGAAATAGAGGAGGAGTGGTGGCCGGGCGCGGAGACGGAGGAGGAGGCCTACGCCAGGGCTCGGCTCCTAGAATCCAAGCTCAGAGACCTGGGCGACGAAACCGACGTAAAGGTCCTGATGGTCGGCCACGGGACGTTTGGCGCAGTATTCATGAGCACGGTCCTAGGCGCACCTCCGTGCGGATACACCCGCTTCAGCCAGAACAACTGCTGCATCTCAACATTCGACCTCCAACCTGGGAGGGCAAAACTCGTCAGGTCCAACGACGTCTCCCACCTCTCGGGGGACATGATCACATAGAGGACGGGTCGGTTCTGCTTGGATGAGGTTGACCGGGAGCTCAGGCAGATCTGGACGAGAACAAGACGCGAGGTGGCTGAGAGGCTTGCCCAGTTCCGGGAGGTCAGGCAGGGGGAAATTGAGAGGGTCTTCGAGGAGCTCTGCTTCTGCCTACTCACTCCCCAGAGCTCTGCTATTGCTGCCGGGAGGGCCATCTCTGAGCTAGCCGAGAGATCCCTCCTTCTCGACGGCGCTGCCCCTTCCATAGAGGCAGTTCTGAGGAGATGCGGAGTTCGGTTCCCAAGGAACAAGTCGAGATACATAGTGGAGGCCCGGCGACTTCTGGACTCCTCGACACATGAAGGGCGAATACTGGAACGGATACTCTCATCGCCCGGGCTGGACCCCATTCGCCTCAGGGACGATCTCGTCAAGACGGTAAGGGGAATGGGCTACAAGGAGGCGAGCCATTTTCTGAGAAACATAGGCTACAGCGGCCTAGCCATACTGGATAGGCACATACTGAGGACGCTTCAAGCGGCGGGGGTAATAGAACGCGTCCCCACTTCGCTGAGCAGATCCACCTACCTCGAGATCGAGGAAAGGTTCAAGCGATATGCCCAGAGGCTTCGAATCCCTCCTGACTGCCTAGACCTGGTCATGTGGAGCGCCAAGACCGGCTTTGTCTACAAGTAAGGCTCCGACTCCCAGCCAGAGGCCATGCTCGATGCGAGGGCAGCAGACGGAAGAAATTATAGCAAGACGCGCCACCTCCCCTCTCAAGCCGGAGGCTTGCCACAGAGATGGAAGTGCAACGGCCCTTCGAACGGAAAGGCCTCGCAACGGGCCGTGTAACCATGATGCTCATCTTGGAGACCGCCTCGATACTCCTGTTCCTCAATGCTGGCAGCTTCTTCTCCACAACATCGTTCCGCGAATCTTCTCCCGTTGTAGGCCTCGCCGCGGTGGCAGTCCTGTCCACGTGGATGCTCTGGTCTTCGAGAAGCAGGGGATACTCGAGGCGCGATCTTGGACTCACCACCTCGGTTAGCAAGAGGTGGTGGCTCGCCACGCTCGCCTTGTGCAGCTGCCTCCTAGCCCTCGGAGTGGCATCAGAGATCCAGCAAGGAGTCACAGGCCCTGATGTCAGGGGATTCGCACTCCTCCAACTAGCCTTCTTCAACCTTACCTTCGGCCCCGTTTTCGAGGAGACCGTCTTCAGGTCCTACCTGTTTAGGAGAGCCGGGGAAGGCCTGCCATGCGCTGCACCCTGGGCTCCCTCGCTTTTCACAGGTGTGGCTTTCGGCCTGTGGCACCTCCCAGCCCCACTTTTCGTTCTGTATCTCGGCGTGAATCTACCAGCCGCATACACGGGCCTGGCTCCCACCGTTATTGGTGCGGCCGCGACCGGTGCCGTGCTGGGGGAGATCCGCAGGAGGTCCGGTTCTCTGGCACCGTGCATCCTGATTCACGCAACGGCCAATGGGCTCAACACGATTAGCCACCTCATCTAGCTAGCCATCTGCACCGAAGGTATTCCTCCCGGCTCCGAAAAGCTGGACCAACCTCTTCATCGCTCGCACTGAGCGCTGGACGCCGACGTGCTGCCCGTCGATCTCGCCTATTATCGGCCCGAGGTACGCGGCCTCCGACAAGGCCGCTGC
>CAYWSC010000372.1:0-2330 GCA_964460695.1 Hadarchaeota archaeon (SeqCode) | reverse complement strand
ACAGACCTGTATCCTGACGAACTGGCTAAATCCGTGGGTCTGCACGTCTCTGATCTGCCCCTGACCCCCACACCTGGGGCAGGTGGTGAGAGCCGTTCCGCCCTCGGCCCCTGTCCCGCCGCAGCTGGGACAGGTCTCCTCCCGGACGACCTCGATCTCCTTCCTCGTTCCTCTGGCCGCCTCTTCGAAGCTTATCTCCAAGTCATACCTAAGGTCGGATCCCCTCGTCGGCCTCCTTGACCGTCCGCGCCTATCGAAGAAGACGTCGAAGATAGAGCCTCCAAAGAAGTCCTCGAAGATGTTGCGACCGAAGATGTCGGTGAGGTCGTCGAAGTGGGTGAAGTCCCGCCAGTCGAATCCGCCTGGACTAAAGTTCTCCTGGACACCTGCAAACCCATACCGGTCATACTTTGCCCGCTTCTCCTCGTCTACCAGAACCTCGTAGGCCTCAGATATCTCCTTGAACTTCTCCTCGGCCTCTTTGGGGTTGTCCTTGTTGAGATCCGGGTGGTACTTCTTGGCAAGCCTCCTGTAGGCTCGCTTTATCTCCTCCGTCGTCGCGTCTCTGGGGACACCTAGAACCTCATAGTAATCCCTCTTCTCAGCCAAGAGTATACCACCGGATCATACGTCTACTTCTTGTCGTCATCAACAACCTCATAGTCCGCATCGACGACGTTGTCCTTCCCACCTTCGCCCTTCGACGGGCCGGAGGAAGCAGAGGAGCCCGCCGCCCCCTGGCCGGCCGTCGAGCCCGCTTGGGAGCCGCCCGCCTCGCCGGAGGCACCTGCCTGGGCACCTGGGCCGGCCTGTTGATAGATCTTGGTCGTGACCTCGTGGATCGCCTTGGTTAGCTTCTCGACGGCCTCCTTTATCTTACCCACGTCCTCGCCTGAGATGACCTCCCTGAGGCTCTTCAGCTCGGCCTCTATCCTGGCCTTCTGGTCAGCCGTCATCTTCTCGCCCATCTCTTTGAGCGTCTTCTCGGCCGCATAGATAGCAGAATCGGCGTTGTTTCTCGCCTCGGCAAGCTCCTTCTTGCGCCTGTCCTCCTCTGCATGCTTCTCCGCCTCCTTCATCATCCTCTCTATCTCCTCTTGGCTCAGCTTTGCCGAGGCGGTTATCGTCATCTTCTGCTCCTTGCCAGTGGCCAGGTCCTTGGCACTGACGTTTAGAATCCCGTTTGCGTCTATGTCAAAGGTCACCTCTATCTGGGGCACGCCGCGGGGAGCTGGAGGAATTCCGATGAGGGTGAACTTCCCGAGGGACACGTTGTCGGCCGCCATGGGCCTCTCTCCCTGAAGCACGTGAATCTCTACACTTGTCTGGTTGTCGGCAGCCGTTGTGAAGATCTGGCTCTTCCTGGTGGGTATCGTCGTGTTCCTCTCTATCAGCTTTGTGAACACCCCGCCGAGGGTCTCTATTCCAAGGCTCAGGGGGGTGACATCTAGGAGGAGGACGTCCTTGATCTCGCCGGCCAGAACTGCGCCCTGTATGGCTGCGCCCATCGCCACGCACTCCATTGGGTCTATGCCCCTCTCAGGCTCCTTGCCCAAGATCTCCTTGAACTTCTCCCTCACGCAGGGCATCCTCGTCGGTCCACCGACGCATATGATCTTGTCGATGTCGTTGGGAGAGAGCTTGGCATCGCTCAGGGCCGTCCTTATCGGCGCCTCGAGCTGGTCGAGAACCGGATCTACCAGCTCCTCGAGCTTTGCCCGGGTTAGGGTTAGCTCCAGGTTCTTTGGGCCAGACGCGTCGCTAGCTATGAACGGAAGGCTGATCTGGGTGGTTATGGTGGATGACAGCTCGATCTTGGCCCTCTCCGCGGCCTCCCTCACCCTCTGCATGGCAGTGCTGTCTTGGGTCAGATCGATGCCGGTCTGCTTCTTGAACTCCTCGACCATCCACTCGATTATCTTGTTGTCCATGTCGGTTCCGCCGAGCTGGGTGTCGCCGCTTGTCGAGAGGACCTCGAAGACCCCTTCTCCGATCTCCATTATGGTCACGTCGAAGGTTCCGCCTCCCAGGTCGAGAATAGCCACCTTGAGGCTTCCCTCCTTGTCCAGCCCGTAGGCCAGGGCCGCGGCCGTCGGCTCGTTGATGATGCGAACGACCTCCAGCCCTGCAATCGTGCCAGCGTCCTTGGTGGCCTGCCTCTGGTTATCGTTGAAGTACGCGGGAACCGTGATGACCGCCTTCTTCACCTCTTCCCCGAGGTAGGCCGATGCGTCTTCCTTTATCTTCCTCAGGATCCAAGCAGAGATCTCCTGGGGGGTATATTCCTTGTCGTCTATCTTGACCTTGTAGTCCGTACCCATCTTCCTTTT
>CAYWSC010000371.1:0-2331 GCA_964460695.1 Hadarchaeota archaeon (SeqCode) | reverse complement strand
CAGGGAGGACGAGCCATGGAGGGGAGACCCGATAAGGGCACATAAGGCGCCGCTGGACATCCCATCCTTGGGGGGCTCCTTGCAGATCCAGTGGTCGACCTACGTCGACGGGGGCGGCAGCTCAGGCTCCGTGAGGACGCTTGCCCAGACCATGCAAGGTGCAAACCTAGAGATGGATCATCTCAAGCATGCCTTGGACAGCATAATCATTAGCGACTGGTCTGACATAGTCGCGGGAGCAGCGGCCTACATGAAGCCTGGATGGCTGATCGACGAGTGGGTCAGGAACCTGTATGAGGACGTGGAGAGCAACCTGGAGGAGAGGGAGGCCAGCGGATACGCCGACGTTCAGTCCTTCGAAGATGCAAGGAGCTACCATCCACTGCTGATAAACATGGTGCCCAGCTTCCTCGAGATCGACAAAGCCCATACCGTGGTGGCCTACGATATGATTGACACGCCTTCAGCGGCATACATACTGGTCTACGACTCCAACAACCCCTTCGACCCGTCGAAATCAGACGACGGAGATACCAGCTACATAGTCATAGATAAGAGCTCCGATGAGTGGAAGTGGAACTTCCCGGGGTTAGGGTCCCAGTACGGAGACGGGTACATATGGGCCGAGCCATACACCCTGGTAGGGCACGAGGACAGCCCAGACTTCCCGGGCACCGACAACATAGGGGACCTTCTAAGCTATGTACCCGAAGGGCTGGGCGTCCTCTTAGCATTCATAGTGGACATATGCGGCCAGTCCGCGGAGATCGACCAGATAACCGGAGGCCGAGGATCAACCCTCTACAGGCCCGATGGAAGCATCAACCTCGACCCGAACACAGCCGTGGTGGGCATGGTGTGGACTGCACCCCGGCTAGAACCTGTCAACAGAAGCGAGGATCGTAGGCTCTACTTCCTCGTCCGAAACGACACATACGCCTTCGACGTAGACGGTCTGAAGGAGGGGTCATACGGCTTCGCATGCACCCAGGGACACCTATTCATACTGGGAGCCACGAACACCACGACCGGATCCAGGGACAGGTTTAGCCTCGATCCCATGGGATCCACGATTGGGTTCTCTCCTCTCAGCGAGGAAAAGCAGGTTTCGTTCTACATCGACCGCTACCTGGAAGGGGAGCTGAAGGAGATAATCGTGAGGGGATTCAGGACCTCCGTAGGGGGCGGTCTATCAATAATCACGGACGATGACAATCGCTTCATAGTCATCAAGAACCTTGGGCCGGAGACAAGCTTCACTGTGGGATTCAGACACGCCATCCCCGGGGCGGCCGAAGAGGGGATCTACGAAGGCATCCGGATAGGTAGGGGCGAAACCATCAGGATAACTCCTGACTGGAGGAAGCCGAAGGGAAAGGTCAGGGTGGAAGTTGACAGGGACTCCGACGGGAAATGGGATGCAACCGTTGAGCTAGGGGAGGCAGAGACCCCAGACGAGAGGCCGCCCCAGATCTCCAAGATCACCCTTACACCTCAGAACCTCCTCTGGACGGGCCAGGTCAAGGTCAGCGCGGTTGTGGTGGACGAAGAGTCTGCGGTCACATCTGTCAAAGTCTTCTACTCGACGGACGGCGGGGAGACGTGGAAAGGTCTCGACGCAGCCTCGGCAGGGGGAGATCTATTCTCGTCCACAATCCCCGGCCAAACTCTCGGGGTCAAAGTGCTGTATTACCTGGAAGCAGTAGATGCCTACGGCAACACCGCGAGATCCGACACGGGAAGCTATAGAGCGGGGCTGCCCGACTGGGTCATAGCCTCGGTGGCGGGCGTCATAATCCTGATAGCGATTGTCTTGGCGGTGAAGAGAGGACGCAGCAACCACTAGAGCAGTCAATCAACGGCGTCTGACGCCGCCAGGGCCATCCTGCGTCAGCGCTATTTGGGGAAGCCTCTCCAACTAGCCTGGCTCAGTTCGGCCTTCAAGAGGCGGAACGCCGCCTTCCCCCTCAGCAGCTCCTCCATCTTCTCGATCTAGATGATCGCAACTCCCTCCTAATCTCGTCAAATTGTCCCAGACAACAGCTGGTTTGCCTTTTCCAGATCCCGCTCGGTTGCGATGAGGAAGAGGTTGCTGTTCCACAGGTCATGTGCATTCTTCAGCGCCCCACACGCTAACAGCCAAACCGCCTTGGTCCGAAAAGATTTATTTGGGGCCAGAAGAAGCAGGCTACAGGCTCCGATGGTGTAGGGGTCAAATGGCAGCGGGCCTTTCATTCGGGCCTTATCGGTTTCTTCTCTCCGAGGCCAGTCGAGCCCGAGACCCGGGTTCAAATCCCGGTCGGAGCACCATTTTACCGGTAATCTTTATAT
>CAYWSC010000370.1:0-2338 GCA_964460695.1 Hadarchaeota archaeon (SeqCode) | reverse complement strand
CAAACGTAGTCGAACCCTTCCGTGAGCACAGTGCCCGTCCCGATATGCAGAGGTGTCAGAACTTTTACCACAAGCTCTATGCGCGTGGTCATTCCTCACCTCCCAGGGGATAAAGGGCAGCGAGGCCGTAGCGCCATACGGGATGGGGAAGAAGCGGTTCTTTGCTTTCCACGTTAAGAGGTCCCACATCCACGACATGGCCCATGGCGGCATCGCGAGGTCGGATCACCGAGCCTTCTTTGAGCATCACGATGGAGCGGCGCCGGAACTGGCCGTGAGGGGAAAAGGTCCAACCCCGGACCTCTTCCAGCAGGTAACCGGGCGCATCCTGGAGGACTTCGGGGAGTTCATCGGGGCGTGGGTTATAACGTGAAAGCAGAAGCGCCGGCTGCCCAGGCTGTAGATCTGGCCATTCTTTCTCTTGTGCGATATTGCCGTTGGACTTTACTAATTCGAACGAGCCGTAGCCTACAGAACGTTCACCACCGATCCCCGATTGGGAAAGAGCCTTCAACGCGATTTCGAAGGCCTCCTTGAAGGTGACATCCCCACAGGGGCGTTCCGGATCACGCCAGATCACCCCGAACCAAAGGCCTGCTCCTTGAGCGAATTCCATGCGGCCCACGTGGAAGAGGTTCGATGTGGACGAGACCCGGTCCAACGTCACCCGCGGAATTGTGTGCTCCTTCCATATGCCCGAACCCGCGGGAACCTCTTTTGCCTCGGCCTGTCGGACGAGAACTTGTCCGTTCTGACGGAAATCACCGTTGTCGACGAGTTTATCGATCGGGGTCCCTTTCGAGATCTCCATGAATAAAGACTCCGAAACAAACTGTAGCCTTTTCCAATCCTTCCTCTTTTCCTCGGAGATGGCTTGGGCGTAGTGTGGATCAAGGGGTTTGGGAAAGAAAAGGACGCTGCCTTTGTAGGGGAAGGCGGAGGTAAGGAGGAACGGGGGATCGGCGGGAAGGGTTTCCTTGTCCTTAGTGCAGGGGAACTGGGAGAACCAAGGTTTGGGATCGTTTCCTAAAGCTATCCAAGCCGAGAGCAGGGCGGAGAAAAGGGTGTCGGCGGGGATCGTGATCCGCACGCCCTCGGTCCCGATCCCGTACGCTCCCACGTGGATTCCATGGGGAAAGCGGAGCTTATAGACTGCCACACGCATGACCATCAACCTCGAATGTTCAGCTCGGACTTGAGCCTCCCGAGGATTTCATCTTTCTTTGCCATGAGTTCTTCCAAGGTGTCGAAGGTTCCTATAGAAATCGGGTTTTCGAAATAATCTGCTCGCCTGCGCAAAGAGAGCGAGATTTTTTGGAATTTAACCTTACCTGAGCCCCGGGACCCCAACCCGCCGAGGTAATCGTGCTCTAGAAGTTGCATCCCTTCGAAGACGATGTACAGGCGCTCGACATCGCTTGCAGGATTGGCGATGCCATCATCGGAGTTAAACACGGTGTAGATCATTTCTCCTGGGCCGAAAACCGCCCCGGCCGGCACACGCTCGATGGTCCGCGGGTTGGCCGCCGAAGTAATGCGATCGATGGAGACCTCGGTCTTCGTTTCGGCATATGACCGCTCCAAGGGAAGCTCCCCGAAGATCTTGGCGCTGTCATCGGTCAAAAGTACATCCCTCACCAAAAGCCTCGTTTGAGTGCTGAACTTCTCCTCAGCGGGAACACCAAAAACCTGACATACTGGACAATTCCGGTAGGCCTCAGGGTCTTTACAGACGTGGATTTTCGTCTTTCCTATAGGCCAGTTGATAGGGAGCTGATAGTGTTTTTCAAGCAGGCAGCGGATTTTTCCCTTTAGAGATGAGCCCGGGATATAAGGTCTTTGGGTAAGTGGGTCGCGCACGATTTCCTTGTCTATACCTCCGATTTGGATTCCTCCCCCTGTGCCCCCGATATGCAGCCCGGTGACGGCCTTTATCTCGAAGCCGATAAAAACACGCCCTTCAACCCAAAATTGCTGACCTTGCTGCACGCTGGATCACCTCCTCAGTCCTTGCCTCCGTGGGCCTTGTGGTAGGCCACGATGGCCTCGAAGAACTCCAAAAAACGGATGTACCGCGCACGCACCTCATCGCGGTCGTCCTTTCTCTCAAGCACTATCCGGAGGGCCTTTTTTAGTACGTCAGCGATTAACTCAGCAGCGCTCCCGGCTTTTCTGTCCCGCTCCGCTATCCGTTTGGCCCTATAGGAGATCTTTGGGTCCAAAAGGTGCGCACGGCGTACCGCCTCCTCAAATTTGCCAGTCCGGAACAAAGAGCCAATGCGTTGTGCTTCGTCGAATATGGCCCTGATCTGTGAGGCTTTGAGAGTTGCGGAGAGCT
>CAYWSC010000369.1:0-2343 GCA_964460695.1 Hadarchaeota archaeon (SeqCode) | reverse complement strand
ATGCCGGTGGACAGATGCCAGACTACAGGGGACTGCAGAGGACAGATGCCATCGGGAGGAAGGCGAAGAACTGAGGAGCCCGACTAGCTGGACCGCCTCTCCCCGCTAACGGAGGGCTAGGTTTCTCATACGGTTGCTATCCGTCGTCCAGCTCACAGCGTTCGCCGCTCAGCGACGCGGAGCAGAGAAGAACGATCGCTACTCCTGTCTGGGCCTACGCTGCTGTCGTCTGAGAGTCGGTCATGGGGTGGTCAAGGACGACCTGCGGTCTATACTCCAGTTTCTCACATTCCCTCGGTCAGCATCGACCTCCAGTTGTATCCACAGCTTGAGCACCCATTCGCGCTCAAAGACCTGGTATCCGTTTGCATTGTATCGCACGCGCACGAAGATGGGCAGGGTCGTCGAGCAGACGACTGTGAACTGCATGTTCTGTAGTTCTCGGGGTTTCGAGAGGCTCCATTTCACGTGTCTCTCGCGCAGGGCGTCCTTGATCTGCTCACGAATCGCAGTTCTGACTGCTTTGTCTAGGCCTATGTTTGCTCCTTCTCCGGGCAAGGTCGATGAAATGTTGAGAGTAGGCACGGTCCGGTCAGCTACTTCCTCCGCTAAATCAGAGAGAGTACCGATCCTATCAGTCCACCTTTCCGCGATTCTGAGTGCTCTGGGTGACAGATTGACTGGTCCCAATCGTGATACCCCTGTGATAAATCCTACGGCCAAGGAGACGAGCAAGATGGCACTCAAGACCAGCATCTTTCTACGCATAGTCAATGCGATATTGAAAGTCCTCAGATCTCTCCATCTCAAGTCATCACCTACCAGACCTTCCTAACTATCTGTACTAGCCTCAGCGAAGAGGCGCCGGAAAGAAATACGAACAGACTGTAGATCAGAGTGAAGACCTGCCTAGAGACCCTAAGATCTCCTTTGCTGGCCAACGCCGTCACGACTGCCATTACAATCGTGCCAACGAGCAAAGCTCCATCGGAGGGGTCAACCAAATGCGACGTGTCTCTCCGTCGCACGGAAGCGAGTTGGTCTAAGGCAAGGCTAGTCAGCCTGTAGGGCTTCTCAGAACCAAACAGCTTCCTAGAGACATAGCCCTTCCTACCGAGCCGCTGCAGAGCCCTATAGACCCTCATGTAACACCGATGGAACTCTGGGTCATCCCCCCTGCGGTTGTAGATCACTTCTACCAAGTCCCCGATCGTCCTCTTTCCCCCGAGGAGATTTGCCACGATCTCGGCCTCAAGAGCTGTCTCCAAGCCGAGGCGCATCTGACACTTTAGGCTGTCCATAATCTCGGCGATTTCCTCATAGGAGTCGCTCGGAGGCGCCGTCCGACGAGGCATTCTCATATCTCCCTTTCGGACCCACTCGAGCCGATCTTTCCTTGTTCAGCCGCTTCCGTCAGCGAGAGATGCCATTCGCGACCTATGATAAAAACCTGTTCAGATTCACAGAAATGTAAGACGTTCGAGTTCTCTAGTCTTGGTCGACTCTGTTCTTGCACAGATCCGTGAACCTCGACAGCTATTTGAGACTCAGATGACCAATATAGGACGCCGCTTGTCCGTATGCGAGCAAGGATGTGGGAGGTGAGAGGATGAAGACGAAGCGTCTCATATGTGGGGCAGCAATCCTCATCGCATTGACGACATCTTTCATCGCAATCCTCGTCACATCGGCAAGCGAAGTAACGGAACCAGACGAGCCGATCTGGCTGCGGAACATTCACAAGGTCCTTCCCGACTGGGATCCGGCTAAGGACGAGCCGATCCCCGATTGGGCCAAGCCAAAGTGGGCGGTAAGCCCTCACGGCAGGCCTACCGAGGTGTCGCTGCACGGACCATACGCCGACAACGTCGAATGGCTCAACGCGAGCGACGTATTCACTCCCAAGTGGGATTGCAACGGGGCGGTCTACATAGATGACTACAATCACGTGTTTTATACCCTAGAGAACATCACAGAGTGCCCCGACAAGGACATTGTCGACTTCATTCTAGCAAACAAGGACAAAGTGGGATTGGCGATCTTCGAAGATGGGATACCCGAAGATGACGTCCCTGGGAGAGCCAACGGCGGCGGATAGCGGCGAAACCCGGGGACGCGTCTGCTAGCCCAAACGCGAGTGGGGAACTGCTCAAAGTCTAGCACTCCAGCGATATGGACATAATGTGGAAGACTGAAACAAACCGGCCGCGGGTATGCTAATACGCCCTACGGCTGGATGGTAGGAACAGGCAGGATTTCGCCGTACCCTCATTTTTATAAGCATTGAACTGCAGGAGCGTTCGGAGGCCTGAGATCGGAAGAGCACACGTCTGAACTCCAGTC
>CAYWSC010000368.1:0-2352 GCA_964460695.1 Hadarchaeota archaeon (SeqCode) | reverse complement strand
ACTTAGACAGGACGAGTGCAGCTGACACGGGCAATGTGAGGGTAGTGAGCAGGAGGCTCGGGTAGAGATAGGGGGGCGTTTCGTGCCTCGATTCCTCCTTCAACAGTCCACCACAGCAAAAATAACAGCTCGATTGAAAAATATTGTCCCTAGTTCGAGAGTTATTGTGAGTTTATCGATCATATTGCAGGTCTTCAGCTTGTTGGTTCGGAATGGGCCGGCGCAGCGGCTCATAAGGTGGGAAAATTTTTTCAGGCATCAAGCTCGCTGTGAAGCACTTGGCCCGAGAAGAATCCCCTAGCAAGCTTCGAGCTTGGGCAAGCATGCTCAGGCTTCAAGTGACCATGATCTACACGCTGATGTGCCTAGCCTCCGCACTGTTCGCATCCGGGACGGCCGTCAGGATTGGTCCTGTCCTGCTTTCAACCTTCTCTGTCTTCTTAGTTTCCATAGCCGCGTACATGGTGAACGACATTTTCGACCTAGAGGTAGACAAGATAAGCAATCCCTCCAGACCCCTCCCAGCCGGAATCATCTCGGTGAGACAAGTTGTCTCTGCGGTGGTCCTGTCCATCGTTGTCTCCTGCTCGCTGGTCTTCTCGACCGGAAGCGTTGTAGCGTCGGTGCTAATCGCCGTCTGTGCCTTCATGGTCTTTACCTATTCAGCGCCCCCGCTGCGGCTAAGAAGGTTTCCCGTCGCTCCATACGTAACTATCGCTACCTTTGCTGCGTTGTCGTTCCTTCTCGGAGCAGCTGTGACCGCCGGCGATCTCTCGCCAGACTTCCTACTCGGTGCAGTATTGATATTCGGATTCTCCGCAGGTTCTTGCATGCTCAAGGAATTCAAAGACACCAGAGGTGACTCCGAGATGAATGTCAGATCCCTGCCCGTGGTTTTAGGCCCGACGAGAGCGGCGATGGTGACTGTTCCAGTCTACCTTGTTGCATGCGTCCTGCTGCTCCCGTTCCTGTGGCTCTATGGTCTATCGCCCCTGTATCTGGGATTCTTCATAGTCGCCTTCGCCGGAAAGGTCTCAGCGTCAAGAAAGGTTCTCCAAGCTCCATCCGATCCCGCAGCCGGTAGAAAGGCTCTGGGGATGGAGCTCCTTTCAACCATACTGCTGCTAGTAGGTGCCTCCATATCCGCAGTAATCTAGCGGAACGGAAAAACGACTCTAGGTCGCGATCCGGACTCTGGAATGACGATCTAAGAAAAAAGATCGAACCCGGGTTCTTTGGATTTCCAGTCTAGTCAGCCTCAGACCCGAGTTCACCGGCGGCTTGGGCCGCCTGCACCCGTGCCTGGAGTGGGGCTTCTTCTGACCGATCTGCCTGGTTCCACTCGATCCAGGCCCTTGCCCATTCGTTTTCGATCCTGAGCTTGGACTCGTACTCAGCTGCAGAGGCAAAGAACTCCCCGCAGCTGTTACATATCCATCCGTCGCGGGGCTCACGCCCCTCTTTTGTTGAGATACGAGTCAGTGTTCCTCCACAGCCGACCCATGGACAGACCATACCCTCTAGACTAGTCATACAGCATCACCTCCTGTTAGCCCAATCGGCTCAAGGGATCATCAGGCTCTCCCCCTGCCCCTCCCCGCATCAAAGAACGCTTAACACAGGGGGAGGAACCTTCCCCGACTGGTATTACTAAGACTCAGAACAATAAAAAACTTCCCTTGTCTCTTAGCTATCCGACGGAACCTAATCCTCATCGAGCTCGGCTATGGTGCAGGTAAATCTTTAACCCCGACCTCCTTGAAACCTCCATGGCAACCGGGGCCGATGTCGTAGCCGATCAATTTGTGAAACAGGGGATAAGCTGGGTCTCTACGCTGTGCGGGAACGGCCTGAATCCGCTATATGCTGCCCTCATCAAGAGGGGGATCCGTGTGATAGACTTTCACAACGAGCAGGCAGCATCATATATGGCTGATGGCTACTCGAGGGTAACCAACCGCTTGTCGGTGTGTATGGTTAGCAGCGGGATAGCCCATGTGAACGCTCTAAGCGGCCTTGTGAACTCCTACTATGAAGGTGCACCTCTCCTGCTCATAAGCGGCGCATCCCCAGGCTCAACGAGCGGGAGAGGAGTGTTCCAAGAGCTCGACCAGTCTGGTATATGCAGCCCGATCTGCAAGTACTCCCGGACTGTCAGGAAAGCAGACGAGCTTCCCTTTATCCTGAGGGATGCGATCTCCACAGCGACATCCGAAAGGCCAGGTCCCGTTCACTTAACGATCCCGATCGACGTACTGGAGTCGGAGGTTGGCCCGACAGAGACGAGGAGAGTCGAATCCACACTTGGCCCGGCGCCGAGTTCAACCGCGGTGAAGAGGGCGGCAGGCCTTC
>CAYWSC010000367.1:325-2352 GCA_964460695.1 Hadarchaeota archaeon (SeqCode) | reverse complement strand
CTTCGTCTCTCCCAGAGGAAGCCGGACGAGAAGTTCCCCTACGGTTACTACAAGGCCGAAACCCTCGCAATGCTGGTGGTCTCCGGCTTCATCATTGCCTCCGGATTGGAGATCCTAAGGGAGTCCGCTCGAAAGATCTCGCCAGGTCTACTCGGGACATCGCCCACCTCTCTCGCCCTCGTGGCCTCCGCGGCCTCCGCTGCAATTCTCCTGCTGCTAAGCCGATTCAAGGCCCGCGTGGGTTCCCGGTCTGGCTCGCAGTCTCTTGTGGGAGACGCGAAGCACACGATGGTCGATGTCTACTCCTCAACCCTGGTCTTCTTCGGAATACTAATCTCCCGGCTGGGCGTCCCGCGAGCCGAGCCCGTTGCTGGGATCGCGGTTGCGGCTTACGTGATTCTTCAGGGCCTGCTCACTGGGAAAGACGCCATCCTCGTCCTGATGGACGCTGCCGTTCCGGAGAGCAGGAGGAGGGAGATCAGGGAGCTGGTTGAAGGCATTCCAGGGGTGAAGGGTGTCAGATCGCTGAGAATGAGAAGGTCGGGTCCCATACTCTTCGGCGAAATGGAGGTGGAGGTCGAGGGTAGCGTCTCTGTCGAGAGGACGCACAGCCTGTCCCAGATGATCGACGCGGGCATAAAGGAGAGGTTCCCCGAGGTAGAGGCAGTTACCATTCACTTCGAGCCCACTAAGAAGGAGAAGATAAGGGTCGCCGTGCCCATAGAGGAGGACAGAGGGCTGGAGTCGAAGGTGTTCGGTCATTTCGGAAAGGCCCCAGCATTTGCCATCGTCGAGGCGGGCGAAGACGGGGTTTCCTTTGCCGGGGTCCTGGAGAATCCCGGGTATTCCGCCCAGAAAGGGAAGGGGATGAAGGGTGCCAGGGTCCTTGTGGAGAAGAAAGTGGATGCGGTCGTCGCGAAGGCCCTCGGCGAGGGGCCATTCCACACTCTGAGAGACGCGCTGATCGATATCTACGCCGTGGAGGAAGGGTCAACAGTCCGGGATGTGGCGAGGGATCTCCTCGAAGGAAAGTTGCGAAGGGTAACCTCGCCGGAGGAGGCTGAGTAGAACCCCGAGCGATGTGCTGGGGGGTAGTCAGGGACAATCTGTAGTTTCCTGGTGGGGATGCCGGTAGGTTGCATGGATCTATGCTAGCCGACCGGCGGATAGATTTATTAGCGGCGTCATACTTTTTCCGAAAATGGTAATACCATGCAGTCCTCACAGAACCAGGTTCACCTTCCAATCGCGGTGCTGCTCGCATGGCTCTTTCTGGCAGCTGCTGCGGGCGCGGATAACGGCTCTATAAGAATCGTCTGCGCCAACTCGATACTGGCCGACTTCGCTCGCAACGTCGCCGGAGACCTGGCCACGGTCGAGTACGTGATGCCGGCGGGGGTTTGTCCCGCCCACTACGATTCACGTCCGTCGGACATAGGGCTTGTAGCGTCGGCAGACGTGATTGTCCAGATAGGCTGGGAGGGATGGCTAGGTAAGCTGGTGGAATCCTCGGGCAACACCGCGGTTCCGAAAATCAAGACGGCGGGGCTAGGAGAGTGGAACATCCCTGAGGGGGCTAAGGCCCACGTGGATAGAATTGCACAGGGGCTGGCCAACGCGTTTCCACAGTACGCTTCGGTTTTCGAGAAGAACGCTGAAGACTACAAGCACAGGATCGACGAGAAGGCAGCCGAGCTGCGCGCCAAGGTAGAGCAGGCTGGTGTTAATGGTTCCAAGGTGGTTTGTATGAAGTGGCAGAAAGAGTTCGTCGAGTGGCTTGGCTTCGAAGTTGTCGCGAGCTACGGGCCTCCAGAGGGACTCTCGGTGGAGCAGTCTCTAAACGTCACGAACGCTGCGGCAAAAGCAGATGTCTGCATGATCGTCGACAACCTCCAGAGTGGAACCGAGTTTGGAGCCAAGGTGGCGTCGCAGACCGGCGTTTCGCACGTGATACTAACCAACTTCCCGGGCGCAATTCCGGGCACAGATACCTACCTGGATATGATAGAGTACAACACACAGCAACT
>CAYWSC010000367.1:0-315 GCA_964460695.1 Hadarchaeota archaeon (SeqCode) | reverse complement strand
CGAAAACCTACCAGAACAAGAGGGGCGAGATATCGAGGCTTGAAGACGAGGTTGGCCGGCTTAGGAGCGAGCGATCCGTGTATCAAGCCACGACGGCCATCGCTTCTCTACTGGCGATCTTCTTCGCCGTACTTTTCGTCCGTTCGCGATCGTGAAGGGTGATGTAATGGGCATAGTGGTCAGGGACGTCGCCGACCGCCTCGATCAGGATCCGCTACTCCTGCTGGAAAGGTTTCACGGACACCTAGGGCGGTACGTCGGGCTAGGGAACAGGATGGGCAGGTTCGCCAGGCAAGCCCTCTCGGCAAGTCCCTT
>CAYWSC010000366.1:0-2353 GCA_964460695.1 Hadarchaeota archaeon (SeqCode) | reverse complement strand
GGCAGGTGGACTCTTCTGATCATGATGCGCGTCACCGCGAAGATCAGCCATGTTAGGTACCGGTTGGGCCCTCGGATACCCAGTCCGGCAAGGCTCTGTCCCATCGCTATGAATCGCTTCTCTGGATTGAAAAGAAGCGATCTCTCGAGGCACTTCTTCATCACTAATGGGCCCTCGCCACCCAGGGTACGTGGTCTTCATGATTCAAGATCTGAGGGTCTTGGCCGAGCTGGGCGTCATCAATCTCCGTGCGTTGCCTTGGACCGAGAGGCGAACGCATGAAGACACGCCCATGCAAAGGGCTGCCCCGAGCGCCCAAACCTCACCCCGTTCCTAGCCGGATCGGCGAATACTCATTCTCCCTCATGGACAAGAAGCCCTCCCTCAACCAGATCCGGGTCAGGAACCAGAATGGTCAAGCGCTTCATTGCTTCACCTTTGTCGGTCGGATCCTTAACAGAAGCGGACAACTCATCTCACACCTCATTTGCCATTGCCAACAGCCTGTAAACGACCAAGCACCCCGCCCGCGGAGAGAGCAGTGACAGCGAGGTCGGAGCCGAGCCTCCTCATGCCAGCATCCTTTCTCGCTGCCCTCGCGCTTCCCACGATTCTTGCACGCCCTTCATACATATCCGGGATATTCCGCGCCACCGCTGAGACATTCTAGGTGGAGGATTTCTCCTTGTTGTCGAGAAGCCAGCCAAATGAGTTCTCCAGGCGCCGCTGGAAGTCCAGCTGATTCGACAGAGAACCGTAGTCCGAGGAAGGCTCCAGAAAGGAGAAGAAAACAGACCGCCCGAGGCTTCGTGCGCGACAACCGAGGGAAAACCATTGTCAGCCCGAACGTACACGTTGCTAGCACACCCCGGATAAGGAAGGAGTCTGAGGGAATATGCCACCGCCGACTCCATCTCACCAGCATTCGGCCCTTGGGCGTCGCAAGGAACTTGGACATGCCATTCGCTATGGGGTAATCAGCCTTCCTCTGATACTGCATCTCGTATCTGCTCGTCACCCTGTTGAACGTGCCCGTCGTGACTGGTCACCAAAGATGGGAAACACATACTCCGCCATCCCACCGGAAAGCCTCTCGTCTCCAGCCGCGAGATTGCCGAGGAGGGAGCCTCCCTTGCCGAAGAACCACTTCGCAACGCCACTTCTCAGATCGGTTCGCCCTGGTTCATGAGAAGGATCAGGAGTCTGGCCTGCGGTAGGAACGCCAGAGAATTGAAAGAATAAGGATCGGTTGTAATAACGGACTTGCAGTCCTTGCACACCCGCCCCCATAGATGGGTCAGACTACGCGCCAGCCCCTTCCTACCCGACCCATCGTAGACGAGCACTATCGACGAATCCGTGCCTCCCGCCAGGACCGGCAAAACAAACAGGGGTGTCACCAGTACGACCAGTACGACCAATACGACCAATACGACCAGCAGGACCGAGATCTTCATCTCGGGACACCCGCTATCAAGTTCCCATCTAGGGATTTGGAAGATTCGTCATTCACGCATATCTGAACCAAGAGCACGTTCCTCTTCGAGAAGTAGGCCCTAGCTGTCTTGGCGAACTTGAAGGCGCTTCCCTCGGCTTCGTACTCCACGACAACCCTGTCGTCCTTTTCCAGTTGGACTAGGACCGCGTCCCCCGGTAGGTGACCGAGGAAACTGCCAACCCAGGGGCATTTGGGTTGACGGAAAAGATGTTTCAGGGCCCGGCGCACCGCGAACCGCGCGCATAGGCGGAGGATGGATGACATGGGATCGAACAACATCGTAAGGGTGGCTGACATCACGCTGATGTCAAGGGATGTGGAGAGGAGATCGACCTTCTATGAGAAGATCGGCCTGACTAAGACTCTTGACCACGTTGGTTTGAAGTGCTTCCCCCTGGGGGATAAGGAGCTCGCAATACATGAAGAGATGCCCCAAGTACCGGCGGGTGTCCGGATTAGTCTCTTGGTCGAGGACCTTGACCTCCTGATAAAGCGATTCAAGGAGCAGGGAGTGAAGTTCGAAGGCCCCTCCAAGTCGCATTTGGGCACTATGGCGATCTCTGTCAGGGACCCGGAGGGTTTCGGGCTGGAGTTTCATCAACTGGACAGGAACCATCCACAGCAAGGCAGGTTCTTCTAGAAGGGCATGAGGACGGCCCTTTCGGTTCCCGAACCCTGCCCTGAAGGTGAGTGGATATGGTGTGACAGGGAATGAACCCGATGCCCGGCGAATCTCCACAAACCCCTTCTGCAGCAGCACTGGAAAGCCTCCAACGCGCAACCTTCCCGGACCGGACGAGGAAAACTACCCGACCAAGCCATACATTTTGGTTCCCTCCAGCCTAGTGTGGGTTA
>CAYWSC010000365.1:0-2359 GCA_964460695.1 Hadarchaeota archaeon (SeqCode) | reverse complement strand
CGCTCTCTGGGCACCCGTCCACGGCTCGGCCTCTTCAGACGAGATGTTCATCCCTCCCTCCTAGACTTGGCCTCTATGGCCCTCTTCACCACGCCTATCGCGTCGACCAGGGACTCTCCGTCCTTGACGGGCCTCACGATGATGCCAAGCTCACGCATCGCCTCGACCATCTGCTCAGAGTAGATGGGGATGTCTATCTTGACTACCTCGTCAAGGGGGTTGCCTACCACAACGTCTCTGTACGGAAGCTTTGCGAGTACTTCGCAGATGTACCCGCCGAGGTTTATGACCTTGCCAGGCTCGAGGAAGAACTTCATCTTCTAGCTCACCGTTGCCATGGTTATTACGAAGGTGAAGAACCCGACCAGCGTTGCGACGGCCGACAATGGAACAAGCTGTCTGAAGGTGAGGATCGGGCTGAACGCGCTGAAGATCGATGTGGCCACCGGGAGGATAAGCACCAGTACCAAGTGGGCGAGGAGCTGAAGAGCATTCAGGGGGTTCAGAGGGACACCTAGGTAGAGCACTACGAATATGCTTGACACGGCAAACATCACCATGGCACGCATCAGGTAGTAGGTGGCCCGCCAGCTGCTGGCGAGCTCAAGGACTGGGCCCTCGATGAGGTCGGCCTTCGCCTTCCCTATGGAGAATGGATACTCATTGAGGATCGCCACGAAGCCAAGGAAGTATACCGCTGCGCCGATGAAACCTGGAACGGTGAAGAGGAAGCAGTTCCAGTCGCTCTGCGCCGCCACTATCTCGCTTAAGTCGATGGTCCTCGTAAAGGCCACGGGTATGAACATCCCCACATAGAGGGGGAGGGAGGCCAGGATCACCATCTTCCACATCCTCACCGAGGCCCAGTTCTCCAGGCTCGACCTTTTGGCGTCCGGCCACTTCGAACCCTTCGCGGTGTCCGGGTATGGAAGCCTGACCGAGAGTATGTTTGAGGAAAGATAGCCCATCACAACGTAGACCAGCTCCTCAAGCTTAAGCAGGCCGATTATGGCGACGAGGGTGCCGAGCCCGAGGATGCCTGACCACTGGGGCGTTGCAAACATGACGACGCAGTACATCGAGGCCACACCGATGGCTGGGCTCCACTGGTACAGCGAGGGCATCGGAGACGCGATCCTCACCTTGTGCTTGAAGGTGAATTTCAGCATGGCGAAGAAGCCTGGAGTCAGTATCCCGGGGCCTATCCGCTGCTGGATCCTCGCCTGCATCTTCCTCTCTATGCCGGGCAGAACCGTCGAGAAGAGCAGGGCCAGAGTCGGCACGCCGAAGGACGCCACCACTATGGATAGAAAGCTTTCAAAGTCGAACATCATCTCCCCCTCCTGAGATCTTCGACCGTCATAACCCTCTCGCGACCCTTCTCGTCTACAACTACGAACCTGTTGCAGCAAGCAAGGCAGGGGTCACAGCTTGCCAGCGTGACCACAGCATCGGTCAGCTGGTCCCCGATGCACGCCACCTCCATAGTTGCAAGGTTTGTCATAGTCGGAGTCCTAATGATGTAGTGCCTGACCCTTCCGTGGTCGTCGAGGGCGTAGGAGTGATACAGCTCGCCGCGTGGGGCCTCGTTGTAGTCGTGCTGTGTCTCCATCGGACCGACCTCCCAGTCCCTGTTCAGCACGTCCGCGTCGCCGATTGCCTTCTCCACGGCCTGTCGCGCTATCTTCGCGGATACAAGGCACTCCAGCGCCCTAGTCTTGATCCTGGCTGCATTGTCCCCCTCGTCCAAGACAACGATCTCCCAGTCGAAGTCCTCGTACTCGTACATGTGGGTCCTGTGATCCTCCTCTATCCCGGACGCCCTCGCCGTCGGCCCGACCGCGTGATACTTCTTGGCGGTCTGCTTGTCGCAAAGGCCCACGCCTTCCAGCCTCGCCATGACCATGATGTCGGATAGGAATCTGTCGATGAACTTCTTCAGCTCGACCTCGAGTTTGTCCATCTCTGCGAGGATCTTACGCCCCTTCCACTCCGTTATCTGGGTTCTCGGCCTCACGCCGCCCAGCACGGGAATCGAGTAGTGAACCCTGTTCCCCGACAAGAGGTACAGTATCTCCATCACTGGCTCTCTCATGAGGAAGCTCCGGTAGGCGAAGGTCTCGTGTCCCAGGACTTCGCATGCGTGGGCTATGAAGATGAGGTGGCTGTGAATCCTCTCCAGCTCCTGGCCCAGAACCCTTATCGCGGCCGCAGCCGGGGGAGGCTCTATTCCCAGACCTATCTCGGCGGTTCTAACGGAGTTGAAGAGGTGTGCATGGGAGCAAATGCCGCATATCCTCTCTGTGATTATGTTTGCCTTCTCTACTGGCATTCCCTCCAAGATCCTCTCGATCCCGCG
>CAYWSC010000364.1:0-2366 GCA_964460695.1 Hadarchaeota archaeon (SeqCode) | reverse complement strand
TCATGACCTCCAGCGTCCTCACTTCGAGGTCCTTGGGAAGCCCCATCGAAACGAGCATGGCAACGGGTCTACAGCCCATTGAGAGAATGTCGCTCACATTTGAGGCGACGAATCTATGCCCCCAGAAAAGCGGGTTCACATTTGAGGGCAGGTCTGTGGACTGAATCATGGTGTCGCAGCTGAGGAACAGGGGCTTTCCCGCTATCTCGAGCATCGCCGCGTCCTCAAGCTCCTGGATGCCGAAGGCCCTGGTGACCATCCCTACTACTGCTGCCTCCCCGAGATCAGAGACGCGCCTCCCGGCCATGACGCTACCGGTGTGCCGGACGGCAAGATATAGGTTTTCGTCGATGCTGAGAGATCTGACCACCATGGCTTTCAAGTTTGGCCCATCCGGGAGGAGACCTCTATGCGGGACAGATGATAGAGGGACCAAAAGGGAGCAGTTGTGCTGGGGCCAACCAGATGTGGATGCGTTCAGCAGGCAAAGTGAAGGGTGGGTGGTGGATGGACATGATCTGCAGCCAGTCTTCCCGCGTCGCTAACTCAAGTTCTTGAATCCTGATCCTCAGGGAGGTGGAGGAAGATCGCTGAGTGATCAGCTGCCTGACACCCCAAGCTTCTTGCCGCAGCACGTCGACGCAGACCGTGATCGGTCAGATCCGTCTAGTGAGCAGTCTTCTTTGGAAGCCTAAGCCGGAAATTATGCATGACGGCAGGCAGATGGTAGCTGGTACGGTCCGACGGGTCCGGTACGTCACCAGGCCCAGGCAACAGGTAATGAGCTCCAAGTCCGTCCCCTACGCCGGCCCTTACCCTCATGTAGAGGAACTTGCCCTCTCTGTCCATGCGGCCGTAGGAGTCAAGCAGCCACCTAAAGTAGTCGAGATTCAATTCCTCGGTAGGTCCATCCCTAGTGATGACGAGCGGTGCACTGATGTTCTGCCTCGTTCCTATCAGATAGGTCCACTTTCTGGCGTCCGGGTCATAGTAGTCGACCCACCAGAAGACATCATGGGCCAGGCGTGCTTCCTTTCCAGTGATGGTCAAGTCAAAGCTGACCTCTTCTGAATCAACGTTCACCACGTCTGGTCCCTCGATCTTCCCTTGCAGATCGAGGATCGGAGGAAGATTGCAAGAGAGGTTGTTTTCGCGACCGGGATCCGGAGAAACGCCGCAGAAAAGCCTCCAATCTGCACCCTGCATGGGGATTTCGATGCCCGGACCTTTGAGCAAGAAGAATATCGCATCTTGGGTGGCTTGGAGGATTAGTGTGTCGGCTTCCACTTGCCGGTGCTCGTGTTTCGATTTCCACCCGCCGTGCGTATCTGGACGCTCGTACGTGGAGTCCAAGGTTATGGAGGCCGTCCCTTCACTCAGTTCCCAAACCCAACAGCCCCAACCCTCCACATATCTCAGCACCAAGGTACCCGATAGGGTACCGCTTACAGTGCAGTACTCGCGGTGCGCCGGCAATATTCCCTTTCCCTCTGCCCGTATGGTTCCCGATAGGGTCTCCGAATCGAAGTCGATCGTGAGAACCATTGTCATGTCATCGAAGTCCGCCCAGATATGCGTGCCGGCCCGTGCGGGAAATTGCTTCTCCGTGATGTTGATTACTGCCACTCTCCTGCCTTGCCAGGGCTCATAGGATGGGAGTGGTTCTGGTGGAGGTCCTTCCCAGGGCGGCGCTTCCTCTCGAGGCGTCTCGGGCGGTGGATGGCTCCCGCCGGGCCTGGGCCTCGTCCTGCTTCTCCGGGCAAGGTCCTTCGCCACCTTTACCAAGATGTCTGTTCCCAGGGGGCCGATTCTGTCCCTCATCTTCTCGACGAGCTGGTCTATTCTTGCCTTTAGGAGGGCTTTGACCCTGTCCGTTATGATCCTTGGCGCGGCCTCCTCGACCGTGTACTCCAAGACCTTTCCAGTTCCGTACATCACGCCTCCGACGACCTTTCCCAGGGCTCTCGAGCCCCCCTTGATCAGCCTGTTCACGAAGCCGAAGAATCCGCGTCTCCTCCTCCTTCTCTCCCTCTCGCTTCTCGCTCTCTCGACAGCCTGCGCCTTGGCCTCCAGCTTCTTCATCTCGTCGCTGATCCAGCCCGTTATCTTCTGGGCCTGTTCTCGACTCATCTCGCCCGAGGCTGCTTCCGTCGCTACTTTTTCGAGGTACTTGGCGTTGAGGTCGACTAGAATGTTGATCCTGTCAATTGTATCCTGGCCCAGGACGGAAGAGCTGGCCTTTGCACCGGTAGCCACCGCGTCGGAGAGGCTGTGCCGACGCCCCGGAGAGGCCAGGACTGTTTCTTGTGAGGGAGGGGGCAGTGGGATGGATGAAGATGTGATGATTATGCAAAGGAGAGCGCTGA
>CAYWSC010000363.1:0-2368 GCA_964460695.1 Hadarchaeota archaeon (SeqCode) | reverse complement strand
CTTTCGGTGACCATCTCGCTTCTGGCGCTTCTCCTTTTGGGCCTGGTCGGGAGCGGCGGTGGGGTCAGGGATCTGTCTCTGAACCCCTCCGGTAAGGGGACGGAGATCGCCATATTCGCAGGCGGCTCCTTCTGGTGTATGGAGTGGGTGTTCGAGAATCTCAGCGGTGTAGAGGACGTGGTTCCCGGCTATACCGGGGGAACCGTCCAAGATCCGACGTACCACCAGGTCTCGACGGGCAGGACGGGGCACTTCGAAGCTGTCCTGGTTCGGTTCGATCCCGCGTCGATAGCGTATATGGATCTGTTAGAGGCGTTCTGGCACCATATCGATCCCACCGACCCTGATGGGCAATTCTACGACAGGGGTTCTCAGTATAGAACAGCCATATTCTACCTAGACTATGAGCAGAGGTTTCTTGCAGAGGACTCGAGGCAAAGGCTGGAGAATTCTCGGATCTTCGACAAGCCGATAGCCACACAAATACTCCCAGCCGGACCGTTCTACCCCGCGGAGGACTACCACCAGGACTACTACAGGAAGCACCCTGCCAAGTTTCTCTCGTACGAACAGGCATCCGGCAGAACCATGTTCTCAGAGAATGTGTGGAAGGGACACGAGGACTTCAGGCTCTTCAGAGAAAGGGGCTCATGGACCTCATTCGTCAAGCCCGAGCCAAGCGTTCTGCGGGAAAAGCTGACAGAAATCCAGTTCAGGGTGACCCAGCAGAACGCCACCGAGCCTGCCTTCAGGAACCGCTACTGGAACAACCACGACGAGGGGATCTACGTAGACGTCGTCTCGGGTGAGCCCCTCTTTAGCTCGAGGGACAAGTACGACTCCGGAAGCGGGTGGCCGAGCTTCACCAGGCCGCTGGAGCCTTGGAACATAGTCGAGGTTAGGGATGAGTCACTCGGCTTTGCCAGGGTCGAGGTCAGAAGCCGGTACGCCGACTCGCACCTGGGTCACCTATTCACCGATGGACCGCCGCCCACCCATCTACGATACTGCATCAACTCC
Source organism: Hadarchaeota archaeon (SeqCode) (assembly GCA_964460695.1). GTDB lineage: Archaea > CAYQAE01 > CAYQAE01 > CAYVLA01 > CAYVLA01 > CAYWSC01. Next base: position 1,348 of record CAYWSC010000363.1, on the reverse strand, counting down.
GCTGCTCTTCGCTTTGTTCCGAAGAGGGATCTTGGAAAGGAGGGTTACGGGCAGTACGCAGACCTCTTTCGGTGAGGGCAGACGGCGTGTTGGTGGAGGGTCTTAGCATCCTCCTTTCCAGCTCCAAGAACCTCTTCCCGGGACGGAATCCCGTCTTGAGGAGTAGTACTCATACAGCCCGGCGTAGGTTGTCGTTTGCATCCCGAGTTCGCGGACAGCCTCGATGAGGAGACGTATCGTCCTGCAGTCGGTGCTCATGTGGTAGATGCTGTGGGGATGATAGACCAGTGATAGGTAGTCCAAATCAAGAGAGGTCGCCTTCTCCATCCAGACCTTCTGTACCGCGGCCTCCTCCTCGGGGGTTCTTGGGGGACTGCTCGGGATCCCCCAGCTCATCACCGGCGGCCAGGTGAGACATAACATCGGCTCGGTTCTCTTGAGGACGTTGTCGTGCCACCCGTGTCCAGGGAGCTCCAATAGTTGGGGGAAGCCCTCCAGGTCGTACCAGTACGCCTGTTGAAGGCCCGAGGGTATAGAGTCGTCCGGGCCCCTGAGGTCCGTGCTTATGAAACATATCCCGCACTCCCAGATCACCTCTAGCTTCTCCATCTCGCCCTGTAGTCCCCTGTAGAAGCCGCAGCCGCTCCTCACCCCGATGCATTCCGAGCCAAAGAGGTCCTCCACGAGTCTTTTTCCGAGCAGCACCTCCTTCCTAAGCTGTCTCTTACCTATCCCGGGCCCGTGCATCTTGCTGTCCTTGAAGAGACGGTGAGAGTAGGTGTGCGACTGGATATCGAAGAGCTCTTCGTTGCCCAGGATCCTCTTCAGATCCTTTCCGTGGGTCTCTATGACCTTTCCCAGAACGAAGAAGGTGGCGGGCACGTCGTATGACCTATGGATGTCCACTATCTTGCTAGCCGCCGTAACGCAGATCTCGCTTTCAAGGTCGTAGGCGAAGACATATCTCGTCATCCTACCGCTCCCAATGGGGAAAAGATCTGCTGGTATAAAACTCGGTCCGCCAAGGCCAACGTGGCGGAGGGGTAAGCATTAAGGGCTTGTGCTGCATCTAAGGCTGGAGCGGTGGGAGACGTTGTCCTGGCTGGAGAAAATGGGGCTTGGAAGGCTCCTCGTGGCGGCCCTGCTGATGGTCGCGGCTCAGGGAGTCTTGGTGTCTGGCAACGCGAATCTCTTGGCAAACCCGGGGGCGGAGGACGGGCTATCCAGCTGGGTCCCCGTTGCAGGCGACTTCCAATCATCGGAGGGCGGAGGCGGTCTTCCCTCGCCCAAGGAGGGAAGCAGAATGTTCTGGGCCGGCTCATCCGGATTCTCCAGTATCTACCAGGAG
>CAYWSC010000362.1:0-2375 GCA_964460695.1 Hadarchaeota archaeon (SeqCode) | reverse complement strand
TTCGGCCTGAACGAAGGCGAAAGAAAACAAGGGATCCGGTCTCATAAACCAGAAAGGCTCACCCCAGCCCCCGACACGGCCGAGGAAAAGAACGCGGATAGGCCCGTTCTCCGTGCTGCAGAAAGACCGAGAGGCAGATCCACACGCAGCAAGAAGGAACAGTAGAACAAGGCCGCTGAGAGGTGTTCTTTCCCACACCCTTAGCTCCTCGCGTATAGAGTCCCTCGATCCCGCTCCCCGAGAGGGAGGGAAGCCGGAGGGAAACTCAGACCAAAGCAGCACTCATGACATATATATCTCTCGGCCGATCCCGCCACATAAGTGTGCCATTTGAGATCATCGCGTGCGTCAAGCGTTGCAGTTCAGCCTGACTGCGGACGCAGTATCCACGGGGGGAAGGGTGAAGACCAGTCGGCCTTTCGGATTTGATATTCGAGCTGTGACGGCTCGTGATTAGGAGGATTGAATATCTCCAAGCTCTCCCAGTTCCAAAGGTGAGGGATGGGGAGTTCGGCGGCGGTTCTCCTTGTGGGGATCGGAGGACCTAGCCTCCCGGCCCGCGAATTGGGATACTGTTGTTCACGCAGTGGAGCACGATCATCGACTGTCCCTCGGTCGCTCTGCAGGCGCGCAATCTCAATTTCTCCTCGCAATCACAAAGGCTGATCCGTCCCGCACAAGAAGGCTTCTCCAACATGGTCCGTCCGGTCCACCCATCCCACGTCGCCCTCGCATGCGAGAACCCCGCCTCCCCGCGACATCTTCGAGGAATACACCGATATCGCGTGGAAAACTGTAAGCCAGCCACTGCTCTACAGATAGAGCCTTCGAGCTGAAAGGCCACGGCTCGCGTGACCTCGTCAACGAGTCGTGCCAAGCTAACTGAGCACAGCGTCCAAACGGGCGTCCCATTTAAGAGGCCTTCTATTAATCGCCGAGACGTGCCTTCAAGAAGACCGATTCCTTTCCTGAAGCTACACGGGCTGGGCAACGACTTCGTTCTCATCGACGAGACGAAAAGAGAGATAGTACCAGAGTCCGAGAAGGCAGAGTTTGCCATACGTGCCTGCCGCAGGCACTTCGGGATTGGGGCGGACGGCGTCCTATTCGTAGGCCGCGAGCTGGACGGCCTGAAGATGAGGATACTCAACCCGGACGGATCGGAGGCGGAGATGTGTGTGAACGGCATCCGGTGCACCGCCCTCGCCAACCACATAAGGATAGACCCGAAGAAGGCTGCAGAGACCAAGATCCGTCTCCTTGGAGGAGAGGTCTCGACGAGGATCGTTATGATGGTGGATCCCTACACGGGGGTCGTCGAGGTTAGGACGAGGTTCTCTCCACGCTTCCTCGGAAAGAAGGTGGTCTCCGCCGAGGGCGTCGAGTATGAGTACCACCTGGTCGACGTGGGGAATCCGCACGCCATAGCGTTCATCGATCAGGACGTCGACCAATTCGACGTCGAGCGCGTAGGCCATGCCGTGGGAAACGACAAGGTGTTCAAGCCTGATGGGACGAACGTCGAGTTCGTCAACATGGGGCAGGATGGGTTGCTCAAGATGAGGGTGCACGAGAGGGGTGCATGCGAGACCCTGGCGTGTGGATCCGGCGCCATCGCCACGGCCTTTGCCGCCCACAGACTCCAAAAGGAGATAGATCGGTTCGTTGTTCGTATGCCGGGCGGCGACTTGGAGGTCCGCTTCGAAGAGGGCGTGGTCGTCACGGGTAGGGCATCTCTGGTCTTTGAGGGAGAGGCCCATCTCTGAGCGGGGTCACTCCAGCTCTATTGTCGAGGAGGGCTTGGTTGTTATCTCGTAGAAGCAGAAGCCCACCCTAGGGTTCCTCAGAATCCGGTCTGACAGGTCTTGTAGCACATCAAAGGGTATCCTGCTTGGGATGGCCGTCATGAAGTCGCGGGTGTCGACCGCCCTTATGACGACCCCCAGCTCTCCCTCTCCCCGTCCTAGGAGAGCCAAGACCCTGCAAACCTGCCTGAACCTTCCTGTAAGCGCGCTCTGGAGCCTCAGGATGTCCAGCCACGGAATCCTTCCCCATGCCGGCCCCCCTTCATCCTCCAGCTGTATCCAGAGAAGCCTCCCCAGTAGCCTCTCGTCCCCCTTGACGCCGACGGCGACGTCGTCGAGCAGCCCTGCCTCTATCCTTTCGACGCCGCCGACCATGCTCCTTACAAGCTCTTCTGCCTCGGGGAACGGTCGATACGCCGCGTGGACCAGATAGGCAAGGTACTGCGACGGCCTGTATGGGGAGAGGCCATCCTCGACCATTGCAGTTACCTCTCGTAGAAGATCTACCTTCTCTTGGTCAACTGCTCCCGCTATCCTGACGGCTAGGCCCGGCCCGGGGAAGGGCTGCCT
>CAYWSC010000361.1:0-2378 GCA_964460695.1 Hadarchaeota archaeon (SeqCode) | reverse complement strand
CATCACCCTAGACATGGCGGAGTGAGAGACACCTCTGCTGCGTGCGCGGCCGATAAGAATTCAGCGTACGTTGTAGGATCTTCCAAGGCCAGGGCGGCTCAGGACAAAACCAGGGTTTTGAAGCCTTATCCTGTGCCTTCTGCCACTCGGAGACAAGAGCAAGTCATTTCTCAAAAGCCCTTTCGGCTTCTTGAGCGGAATAGCCCCAGGATCCGAAACCATTAGGCCTTGCCTGAGTCCAAGTTACACGGTCCCGTTTGGGTTTGGAACTGCGCGCCGGCCCGGCGGGCCTTGGAGTGAGGGTTCGCAAGATCACAAGATCCTGATCTTCTGCCTGTGTATCTTCTTGGGTATCCGTATCTCCAGGATCCCGTCCTTGAAGCGGGCAGACGCCTTATCGGGATCTACCTCGAAGGGCAGGGGGATTACCTTTCTGTAGCAGTGGAAGTCGGCATCTCTCTGAACGGTTCCCCAGCGTCTGAACGAGACGGGCTGGCACATCTTGGCCTTTATCTCGACCGAGCTCTCCGTGCAGTTTACCTCTAGGTCCTTTTTGTCCCTGACGAAGGGAAGGTCCGCCGTCACCACCACGCCGTCTTTGAACTCCTCGATGTGGTAAAGCGGCTCCAGCGCCCTCTCGCCAAGGTCCCATGGGGGTTTGAAGGTCTCCTCTATCATCTCGGCGATCCTTCTCTCCAGCCGCTCCATCCTCCTCTGCAGGCGGTCAAACGGATCCTCATCTTCCATCCCGATCACCTACACGTACATGGAGGGGAGCTCGTACTCCTTCTCCTTCCCCGCGTCCCTCATCATCCTCTGGGTGCTGCGCATCACGTCCCTCATCTTTATCCTGATCTCCTCCGCCCTCTCCAACAGCGGCTTGACGTCTAGGGTCTGTCCTATCACGCTCTCGGCCGCCTTGAGCGCCATGGCCGATGCCCCGGGATCGGGGTACTGGAGGTGGGACTGGGCAAGAAGAGTTATGTTGGGATAGTTCTCCTTCCTACAGGTCTCTAGCAACACGGCATAAGGCCCTGCGAGCATCGCCTCCTGGAGGGGCTCCACCCCCATCTTCTCCATGATCTTCCCATCTACGTTTACAGCGACGCCGTAGACCTTGGGCCTGTCTATGTCCATCCTGTTGGGAACCGGCGCCCCGGACAATCCTATAGATAGAGACGCGCCTATCCCCTTGACCCACTCCATAAGCTCTCTGAGTATCTGCCTCTGGACGTTTGGGTGTATCGCGATCTCGGATATGGCGACCAAGAGGTCGTCCTTTCCATAGATCCTCATCGGGGACTTTGGGTAGCCGTTGTGCAGGATGACTATGGGTGGAAAGAGGTCTGACTCTACCGAGGCGACCTCCTCCATGGAGAGGTTGTCTATCAGGAAGGTTGCGGATATGAGGCCCACAAGGCCGGCGTCGGGAACCCCGATCACCACCTTGGCCTTCTTGGGAAGCTGGGCCTCCTCTACTATCTGTATCTGGTCCATCGACCCACCAATCAGAAGTAGGGCCGAGGGCTAAAAACGCTTTCCGGCTCGGTGCCTTTCGGCCTAGTCCTGCTCCTGGGCTCTCTCCTCGTAAGCTGACTCGACGAAGAGCCTCGCCTTCTCTATCTCCCCGAGCTTGAAGAGAAGCTCTACGTACTCCCTCTCGGCCGGGGTGAGGAGGTGGCTCGTCCTCTCCTTCTTCTTCTTCTCGTAGACCTCGTCTACGAACTTCTTGGCCTTCTCCGTCTCCCCAATCCTGATCAAGAGGTCCACGTAGTCCCTGTCTATGGGGTCCAGCAGGCTCTGCTCCTCCCCCGCCCTGCTCTTGAAGGCGGCCTCGACCAGCTGTAGGGCCCTCTCGTTCTCCCCCCTCTCTATCAGCCTCTCCACGTACTCCCTCTGGTCCTCGGGCAGAAGGCCCTCCCTGAAGCCCTTCTTCCTCCTGTAGGCCTGGTCCAGGACCTGCTGGGCCCTATCCTTCTCGCCCAGCTTCAGCATGAGCTCGACGTACTCCAGCTCGAAGGGCTTCAGAAGCTTCGACTCGGGCTTCTCCGGCTCCTCTCTTTCCGCCTGTCTGCGGCCCAACAGTGGCAAGGTCCTCTCCGAGCCAAGGGTCGGGAGGCCTGCTTATAAAAGTTGGGATCTTGTCGATCCCAACATTTCGATTGGGAAGGATCTACGCAGGCTGAGATGGCTCCTCCGCCTTGGCGTGGGGCGGCTCCTGCACTTTGATCGCAGCGGCCTCCTCGGGGGCCTTGGACCTTGCCTCCTGGATCTGGGCCAATAGATCCGAGGGCGACTCAACCGGGTACCGCAGCTTCGGTAAGAGGCGGGCGATGGGCACCCCGTCGACAAAGCTTGCCCCCAGCGACCTCTTCAAG
>CAYWSC010000360.1:0-2378 GCA_964460695.1 Hadarchaeota archaeon (SeqCode) | reverse complement strand
CCAGGTTCCTCATAGCCGTCTCCTCGTTCTCGGCGGCCAGGCCGTAGACGAGTTCGACGGTGGGCAGAAAAGAGGGGAGCCCAGCCCTCGCCGACCCCGCCGCCTCGGCCATTATCTCGACGGCCTGCCTTGACTGCTCGGACGACGCCGGGGTGTTGTTCTGAAGGTGCACCTCGTCGTCAAAGGTGATGACCTCAAGGGTGGGGAAGTTTGCACTTGAGCAGTTCTTCATAACTGCCGTCAGTATCTTCTTCGCATCATCTGGGTTGTCGGCGACGACTCTGGGGTTGATGGACGATATGTGAACCGATCGGAGCTCGGGGGCAACCCTGCCTATCCCCTCTAGGAGCTTCTCGATCGCGGCCGGGTCAAGCTGAACCCCACCGTCCTCCGTCGGGGTCGAGAAGTAGGAGAAGAAGCAGGGGCTTTCAAGGACTATGTTCTGGCAGCCCAGCTCGGATATCTTGGAGACCTCGGCCAGAACGTCCTCCACTGGGCGGTACTGAACGGTGGTGTAGAAGCGCTGGTGGCAGAAGGAGCATCCGCCGGCCGAGGAGCTGGGACACCCCCTGTAGAGCTCGACGCTGCACGAGAGGAAGTCTGGGTATCCGGGATTCTGAACGAGCAGGCCAGCCCCTGGAAGGGCGAAGGCCGAGACATCCTCTTGCGTCCGCCTGACGGCCGGGTCGACATCATCTATCGACGCGTCGGGATCTAGCAGGTTCCATGCGTACTTTGACATGTCGCCCGTGACGACGGCGTCAACCCCAAGCTTCTCCTTGGCGGTATCCGCCCTAAGCAGGGCATATGGCCCGGCGAGGATCTTCGGGCAGTCGAGGTATGCGATGTAGTCGAAGAGGTCCTGAAGCTCGGGGATCGTGTCCCTTGCATCAAAGTTGGAGGGACGGACCTCGGGTGATGCCTCCTTCACCCCCGCGTATACGAAGACCAGGTCCGCGTCTCTGAGAAGGGATGCCTTTCTGCCAGACCGCAGGTCCTGGATGGTAGCGTAGATGACTCTGGACTTGCTGTCCCTGAGCCAGCATGCCCCAGCTGTGTAGCGGGGCTCAACGGCAAGAAAGGGAGGCACGCCGAGCCCGAAGGGCTGATCGTTGAACCCGTCAACAACCAGGACCTTGTCAGCCTTCAAACCGCGCCAGCCTCTTGCCTGCGGAGAACTGTACCTAGATCTATGAAGTAGACGCCCATGGCGTCGCGGAGGATTATGGGATCCCCCCTAAGGATGGAATCCAGGTCTATCGTATAGACACCCTCCTTCGTCATCCTGAGGTTCTCAATCGATATCGATATGGGCTGGTCGCGACCCATCCTGTCGCCGAGGATCTTCCTGATCTGCTGCTCTATCCTCTCCATATCCCTGGGCAGCTGGGCCTTCTTGACCTCGAGGCCGGGCCCCCTCAGGTAGAGAAACAGCTTGCTGCCGCAGACGCACCCCTTGAGCAGCTTGGGGGAGTTGCTGGGGTATATCCTTCCACACCGAACGCACTGATGTCTCATCTACTCAGTCTCCATGTACATAGAGAGTATCCCTGGACTGCGCTTCACCTGCTTTATCAGGGCTGCCGGCCCCACCACGACTATGCCCTTCCTGTGTCCGAGAGCCTTGAGCAGCCTGTCCTGAATGCTTTCCACCAGTCCTTTTTTCCTGTACTCGTCTCCGCTCAGTGTACACAGCTCGATTCCCGGGAACTCGTCGGTTATCCTCTTCATTGTCGACTTGATGAGCATGGCCTCCTCCTCAGGGTCGAGAGTGCCCTCGATGACGACTACCTTCCCGGCCGTCACCCTCTCCATGAGAAAGCTCACCTTTTGTTCCGGAGTCTTCTGCCTTATGCTGGAGAACGGAACGAAATCGACCTCAAGTCTCATGAGATCACCATGTCAAATAGATTTTCGTAGAGTTCCTCGATGTTGCGGCCCTCCTTTGCCGAGATGGCCACGAAACGCTTATTGGGAAATGCCTGACGGATCCTGTCCGGGTCGGATGTGGGCAGATCGATCTTGTTCGCTACTATGAGGGTCGGGATCTTCCTGGCCTCCAGGTTGCCCAGGATGGTTATATTGACCTGGGTGTAAGGATCGACAGTCGAGTCCATCACCACCAGGACTGCGTCGAGATTCGAGAGCCACTTTATCGAGTCCAGGACGCCCTGGGTCGCCTCCCTGGCACGCCTCTTGGCCTCGACCTCGCTCAGCCCATACTTCATAAACTCCCTGTAATCCACCTTTGTCTCTATTCCCGGGGTGTCTATGAGATCTATCCGAAACCGCTTCCAGCCGTCCGCAACCTCCATCCTCTCCATCTTGAGGATCTCCCTGGTCTCGTGGGGTATTTCCGAGACCTTGCCTATCTCGTC
>CAYWSC010000359.1:0-2384 GCA_964460695.1 Hadarchaeota archaeon (SeqCode) | reverse complement strand
GTACTGATTGACCCTGTACGCATCGATGGAAGCATCATAGGAGCCCGAGCCGAATCCTGTCACAACCCTTGCAGGAATCCCGACTGATCTGCATAGGACGGCCATGGCGGCCGCGAAGTGCTGGCAGTAGCCCCTCTTCAGATCGAAGAGGAAGTAGTCGACGACATCTCTGCCCGGAGGAGTGTTTGGCACGCCAAGGTCGTAGGTGTAGGACTTGAGATACGTGGCGATGGAGAGGGCCTTGTCGAAATAGCCTTCGATACCCATCGTTATCCTCGCGGCGAGGTCGCGGACCCTTTCAGGCAGCGTTTCCGGCAGCTGGAGGTACTTCGGATCCGGACTGGCTGGGGGACCTAGGCACCTTAGGACAGCCGGATCGGGTCTGAGGATATTCGAGATACAACTATAGGAGGAGTTGGCGGGGACGGGTCCGGAGGTCCGGACGACTCCCGATGGAGACGCCCAGAGGACACCCTGGTAGATGACCTTGGCCGGCTCGTAGGCCACTGGGAGAACACCGGGAAACCTAGTAAGAAGCGTGATGTTCTGGGAGACGACATCTACCAGATCTGGAGATACGTTCACCTTTGCGGTAGGAACAGATCCCAGCTCGACTTTTTGTAGGACGCGCTTCTCCTCGAGGAACTCTCTTCCGGTATAGGTCTCGTACACCATTGCCCGCGTGAAGACCGGGCGGGTCGACCTTACTATCATCACTGGGTCCGAATCGAATCTCAGGGACCCGGGGAACGTGAATGTCGTGGAGAAACGAAGGAAACCCACCGATCTGCCGGGGCCAGACGCCTGTGCGGAGAGCCGGTCCAGGGGGATCAGCTTCCTTAGATCTGGGGCCAGCGGCAAGACCAGGATTGAGATCAAGGCGACGGCTGCAATCGCCTTGGTCCTATCGGATCGAGTCCTAGGATTCGACGGGGCCTGGTCAAGGCTTGAGAGCAGCGATTCGAATCCGACGCACAACAAGACGAGTAGGATGAAGATGTAGCCCATCGCGCCTACCGAGTCCGATCGCCTCCACATGAAGCCCAAGGCAACCATGGCGGTGCTCGGGATGGTGGTGAAGTACGAAAGTCCGGTGACCAGCGATGCGAAGAGGCAGTTAAAGCCAATCAGCCAGAAGACGGCTGGGAGGAGGTTTCCAACCGACGAACAGCCTATGAGTGTCTTCAGAACTTCGTCGACAATACTGGGGAAGGCGAGTCCCTGTGGCGTCCACACCTCTCTCATCCACAGAGATGTAAGCCCCCATATCCTGAGGATCGCTAGGGCTCCTAGGGTGACTTGGAGCACGAGGAGAGAAATCATCACGGAGGTAAGTCTTCGCTCCTGCCTGAGAAGCCTGATCTCTGGAATCGCTAGGAGGTTCAAGAGGGATGACGCGCCGAGCAGCACCAGGGCTTGGCTGCAGCCCTCGCTCCCCGCCACGTACGCCATCAGCAAGATGCTGGCTAGAACTAGGAGGGAGAGAGACGACCCGTAGAGGAGAAGTTCGCGGTAGGTGACTGCGTCTCTGGTCATCGTATCCAATCGAGTTTCACCTCGTCCCCGCTCATCCGCGCGGCTGCAAGTCCGACGGATCCAATTGCAGCAGCCACTCCTAGGTCGCCTGGTGAACCAGTTAACACAAGGGAGACCGCGATTCCCCTCGAAGAGAGGCGCATCGCCCACTCAGCCTCGAAGCGTCCCACCTGCGGGGTTACGAAGAAGATGGAGCCCCGCCAGCCGGAAACCCTCTCAACTCTACGCAGCATCTCGGCGGCGGAAAGACCTCCGCCCCTCCTAACCCTGGCTAGGGCGGAGAGGACGGCGTGGCACTGAACCTGGCCCCTCCCCCTATCCACTACCAATAGGTCGTCGTCTGCAAGGAATAGACGAACATCCATGCCCATCGAGAGGCAAGTGACGGCGATCGAAGCCGCAGCCCTCACGCCGGTTTCAAATAGCAAGTCGTTTCCCCTGCTGCAGTCCAGGACGACTCCGACCGAGCCCTTCTCCTCGGCCTCCAGCTCCCTCACCATGAGCTGCCCTACCTTGGCTGACGACCGCCAGTGGATGTTCTTAACCGGGTCGCCGTGGACATATCTCCTTATGGAGAGGAAGTCCGACGAGCTTCCCCGTCTATGGGTGGTTGTCGGGCCAAGCAGCTCAAGGCTGCGCATCTCGATCTTCGTATCCACTTGGGAGTACCTAGGGTAGACCATCAGCCTCGTGGGAGCCCCGACGTTTGCCCGTGCTGAGAACAGACCGTAGACGTCCCTTAGGAGGATCAGCGAGGGCCCAACCTCATACTCCCCGCGCTCCGCCGCCTCCAGGCGGTAGAGGTAGAGACCCGAAGCCAGATCAGAAGCGTCAAAGGTCACTTCCTG
>CAYWSC010000358.1:0-2385 GCA_964460695.1 Hadarchaeota archaeon (SeqCode) | reverse complement strand
CCAGGCCGGATCTCTACGGAGAGACCGGCTAAAAACTTTGCCCCCTGGAGGCTGTTGGAGGCGTGGGCTACTCGGGCTGGGCCTTCCTCACCATCAGTATGGCGTCCTCTCCGTCGCTGTAGTAGCCTGGGAGGATCCTCTCCTCCTGGAAGCCGAAGCTCTTGTAGATCTTTATGGCTAGGTGGTTCGTCACCCGGACCTCGAGCCTTATCTCCTCGGCGTCGTTCTCCTCGAGGACCTGGATCGTCTCGCGGAGAAGCTGCTTCCCTATCCCCCTCCTCCTGAAGGGCGGGTCCACCGCGATGGACATTATGTGCCCTATCTTTCTGACCGTCAGTCCCCTCAGGCTCAGCTTTCTCAGTATCCTGGACATGGAGTAGCCGACGACCTGGCCCCCGTACTCGGCTACCAGGAAGGCGTACCTGTGCTCCCTGAAGAACTCCTTGAAGACCGAGGAGGAGTAGGGGAGGACGAAGGACTTGCGGTTTATCTCGAGGATCTCGTCGAGGTCTCCCGCCTCTACGGTTCTTATCCGCACCCTCCCAAGAGTGGGCGGCTTCAAGGACATTTCTCCGAGGAGCCTATCCCAGGTCCTTCTCGCCGGCCCTGCCGACGACCTCCTCCGCGCTTATCCTCTCCTGGACGATCTTCCCATCGGTTAGGTAGAGGATTCTGTCCGCCCACTGGGCGATTCTCAGGTCGTGGGTTGTTATGAGGAAGGTCACCCGCTGCTCCTCGTTGAGCCTCTTCATCAGCTGGACGATCATACGGCCCGTCGCAGAGTCGAGGTTCCCGGTCGGCTCGTCGGCCAGGACGATGGACGGGTCGTTTGCAAGGGCCCTGGCGATGGCGACCCGCTGCATCTGGCCGCCGCTAAGCTGTGTGGGCCTGTGGTGCATCCTATCCGCCAGCCCGACCGTCTCCAAGAGCTTCATAGCCTTGGCCCGCCGCTCCTCTGGAGACAGCTTCTCAACGGTCTCGAACATCATGGGAAGCTCTACGTTCTCCAGGGCGGTCAGGACGGGGATGAGGTTGAAGAACTGGAAGACGAATCCTATCTTCTTTCTCCTGATGGTCGGGAGGATGGAGAACTCGCTTCCGAGGAAGCCTCTCGTTATGTCTATCCCGTCGATGAAGATCCTTCCCTCGGTGGGCCGGGAGAGTCCTCCGAGGAGGCTGAGGAGGGTGGACTTGCCCGATCCAGATGGCCCGACTATGGAGACGAACTCGCCGCGTCTGATCTGGATGTCTATCCCGTTGACCGCGTTGATGATCGAGCTTCCTATCTGGTACCTCTTGTAGAGGCCGTAGCCCTCGATGACCCACTTGTACCTTCTCTCCCTTTCTCTCTCCTTACGGACGCGCCGCTCAGCCGCCCTCTTAGCGGCCTCTTCCCTGGTCTCCGCGCCCGTCGTGGTGGTGGCGACCCTGTGTCTGCGAACTATCTCACCACTCATAGTACAAGGCCTCCTCGGGGTCCATGGCAGCTGCCCTCCGCGAGGGGACGAGGCCTGCTAGGCCTGCGAGGATGACGGCTAGGATTATCCCCGTCGGTAGGAGGGGCCAGAGGAAGGTTCCCACGACGGCCGAGCCGGCAACCCTGATGTTCTCGGGGAGGACGTAGAAGTTTCTGAACCAGACCAGTACGAATCCAACCACGGTTCCCAGGGCCCCGCCGATCGCCCCGAGCAGGAGCGACTCGATGAGGAATATCCTCATCACCGACGATCCGGAGAAGCCGAGGGCCTTCATAATCCCTATCTCCCTCGTCCTCTGGGTCACGCTCATGAACATGGTGCTAGTGATCCCCACGGTTGCGACGACAAGGATGATGACCATCTGGACGACGTGGTAGGGCCTAAGCCCCGCCTCCTCCTGGGCGACAGTGAGGTTGGCGGTGGTGTTGGCACTGATTGTGCCTCCGAACTGGAGGATGACGTAGAAGACGTATACGAAGAAGGCTATGCCCACGATTATGCCGATGATGGTGAGGCTGGCCGAGAAAGCCCTCCTCTTTATGTTTCTATATGCGATCTTGAGGTCTCCCAACTACGGCCCTCCGAAAAGCTCTGGCGGCTCACTACCTTTCGGCTATTTCCGCCGGCCTTCAATATAAAAATGAATGCCTTTCCAGTGGATTCGGAGCCTCGGTCTAGCCCGACGAGCCGCCGCTGCCGAGGAGGCTGCCTATCTGCTGGAGGATTTCTCTGTGGATCTTGACGAAGGGCATGCCGGTCTCCCTTGAGATCGCCGCCACGTCCTCGTACTCCGGCTTTGCCGACGCGACCTCTCCGCTAGGCGAGATTCCTATCTTGACCCTGACTGTGTACGTCCTGCCGTCTATTAGCACCTCGACGTTGCGTATCTGCCTCTCCAGCTTCCTCC
>CAYWSC010000357.1:0-2390 GCA_964460695.1 Hadarchaeota archaeon (SeqCode) | reverse complement strand
CTTTACTTAGTCAAAAGTCTTTCCCAGCTGACTCTGCATCTCGTCGTTCTTCCGCAAGGAATAGGCCTTCCGCCGCCTTTCCAAGGGATGTTGAGGCTATTACTTCCCGCAGCCTCCGAGCCCCAGAGGCGAAACCGGCTGAAAGGACCCGCTACCACTCTCTGCGGGCTCGAAGCCTCGCTCTGCACAAGGGCAGGCGGCAGTGTTCGCTAGATTTATCTCCTCTTGGAGGGCGAAGGTAGTTATGGGTCTGGAGAGGATCATCGGCTCGCTGCACAAGGCCTACGCGTCTAGCAGGGGGATAGTGACCTCGAGAGATGCAATGGTCTGTACTGCGCATCCCCTAGCATCGCGCACGGGCCTCAGGATCTTGGAGGACGGCGGAAACGTCTTCGAAGCGGCCATCGCCGTCTCCGCCGTGCTGAACGTGGTGGAGCCGTACAACAGCCATCTTGGGGGCGATGCCTTCTGCCTCATCTACAGCCGTCCCCGGGACGAGCTGTACGCGATAAACTCCAGCGGACCTGCACCAAGGGCCGCCAAGCTCGGCCTGTTTAGCGGGGCGATCCGTGCGAGGGGGACTTGTGCGGCCAGCGTTCCGGGCCAACTTGGGGCCTGGAGGGAGCTCTACGAGAGGTACGGGACGATGTCGTGGGGAGAGCTTCTGGCACCGTCCATCCGGTACGCAGAGGAGGGCTTCCCGTGCAATCTAAGGCTCTGGAGCGCGATATCTGCCGCAGCCAGCGAACTTGGAGCGACAAAGGAATGGGCCGACATCTTTCTACCAAAGGGACGGCCTCCCGCGCCGGGCGAGATCTTCCGTCAGCCGGAGCTCGCTCGAACCCTAAGACTGATAGCCGAGGAGGGCCCGGAGAGCTTCTACGATGGGGAGCTGGCCTCTACGATCTCCCAGTACATCGCCCAAGATGGCGGACTGATGACCGAGGAGGATCTGTCGGGATTCTCGCCGCAGGTCTGCAAACCCATTCAAACCGACTACAGAGGGTTCACCGTCTACGAACAGCCGCCCGTATCCCAGGGACACATTCTCCTTGAAGAGCTCAACATCCTCGAAGGTTTCGACCTTGAAGGCCTCGATCCGAGAGGGGCGGATGCGGTACACCTGATGGTCGAGGCCAAGAAGCTGGCATTCGCCGATCGCGATGCCCATGCCGGCGACCCGAACTTCGTGGATTTCGAGGTTGGTAGGATCATATCAAAAGACCACGCATCCAAGATCAGGGAGCTTATCGACACAGAGAGGGCCAGCCCTTCGAGAAGCAGGGGGTGGGTTGAGGGCGAGACCACATATTTCGCGATAGCCGATGGAAAGGGCAACGCCGTATCCTTCATCCAGAGCCTCTTCCACTCCTTTGGGTGCGGAAGGGTCGTCCCTGGGACCGGGATACTTTTGAACAATCGAATGTGCGGATTCTCCCTCGACCCTTCTAGTCCGAATCGGCTTGAAGGGGGAAAGAGGACGGTGCACACCCTCAACACCTACATGGTCTTCTGGGAGGATGCTCCGCTCTTCATCGGCGGAACGCCCGGCGGGGATGTCCAGGTGCAGACCAACCTCCAGATCCTCACCTCCCTGATCGACTGGGGATTCAACATCCAGGAGGCTGTTGAGCGGCCCAGGTGGGCAAGTGGCGCCGGGCTTGACCTGGTGCTCGAGGATGGTTTTCCACCGTCCACCGTCCAGACCCTGAGGCATAGGGGACACCACGTCGAGGTAGTCGGTAGGTGGAGGGGCAGCGGGGCTGTCCAGCTCGTCATGATCCACCCCGAGAGCGGCGGGCTTCTCGGAGCCTCGGACCCCCGCTGCGACGGCTGTGCGATTGGGTCTTAGAGTGCGCCCCTAGAAGAGGTGTCCGAGAAGATCTAGGGCGGCATCTACTATCATGTCGAGGGCCTCTGGAACCAGCCTGGACCATGGACTTGTGGCCGCTTCGTGGCCGCCACGCTTGAACGCATCGGATGTAGGTATGTATCCGACGTACTGGTTGACACAGTGCACGACATAGGTCGGGTAGGTGGGCGAGCCCAGTTTTATCCTCAGACCTCCCTCAACAAAGGGCTCGCCTGGCAGCCCGACGATCGCCACGTCTCCAATCCTGAAGGCCTGGATTTCGTACTCATGGTAGGGCTGACGCTCTCGAAGCCTATGCAGGCCGAGGAGCCCAGCCGCCATCACCCACTCCGGATCGACCGATTCTCGTCTCTCATCACGCCACGCAGGCGACGGCTGGGATCTGATCTTCTCCTCTGCCCATTTGAGGCGTTCCCCCTCGACCTCTCTGAGCGGTATCTTGATCCGCCTGGTCACATAGTCCACGGCCGCCTCCTCCGCGAATTCAAGCGTCTCCATCACCCTCAAAACGACCTTG
>CAYWSC010000356.1:0-2391 GCA_964460695.1 Hadarchaeota archaeon (SeqCode) | reverse complement strand
TGACCTGGTGGCTTATGGGCAAACCCAAGCCGGTCGCCGCCTTCGGAGCGACGTACTCCGAGTTCGGGCCGAGGGGTCTGGGCATGGGAGACTGGGGGGTCGGATACGCAGACGGTCCCTTCGACGTGGAGGACCTGGCGGTCGGAATGGTGAGGTTCCAAGGAGGGCAGAGCATATTCGTCGAGACTAGCTGGGCGGTCAACCTCAGACCCATCACCTACTGCTACGTCTGTGGAACCGAGGGAGGCGCGTCTCTCTACCCGGAGTACGAGATCTTCGATACAAAGGGGGAGCCCATAGCGATGGAAGCCCTCTCCGACCAGGAGCCAGCCGCCAGATTCGTCGAAGACCTGGCAGAGGACAGGCCTTTCGTTGGACCAGGCGAGGACGGAGTTGTGGTTATGAAGATGCTGGAGGCCATTTACAGGTCGGCCGAGGCCGGAGAAGAGGTGAGAATCTCGTAGCAGGTCACAGCTCGCCGGGGTCCTGTCGGCGTATGTCGAAGGTGTAGATCGCTGCGTCGGTCAGCTGGAAGAATATCCTGAACTCGTCCGCAGAGGCCTCTGAGAGGCTGCGTCCCCTCCAGGTGACCTTCTCCTCGAACCCCGAGTGGCTTACACCGTCGCAGTCCGCCAGGGTGAAGCCGGAAATCGGCCTGTTGTCGTCAGTCCTAAGCTCGGCCAGAACGGCTCCGCCGCGATCCTGTTCAACGGTACAGTTGATGAATAGATCCCCGGTCTGTTTCAGCAGCGGGCGGGTGAGAATCGTCCCCTCGTCCTCGGCATTTGGCCTCATCCCCACCATCCTGTCAAGCTCGCCCTCCATAAGGCCGATCGAGCCAACGTTCTCCTCGGTCATCTGGTTGTGGTCCAAGGGGAAGCCACCGTAGTAGAAGAGCATCTTCTTCCCGATGATAACCGGACTCTCGGCCGCGGTGACCATTCCGCCGTCCCACGATCCCTTCCTTCCCAGCGAGATGAAGGACGGGTGCTTGGGATGCATCTCCCAGCTTATCCCATCACCGCTCCAGGCAAGCTCTCCGTGCATGCTCCCCGTCTTCATATCGTAGATCTTTACAATCCCGAAGAACATGTCTCCCCGCCTGAAAACCGTCATGCCGTAGTACTCGGGGATCTCCGTCTCCGTCGGCACAAGGATCGTCCTCTCGTGGGTCCAGCTACAGAGATCCTTGCTGAGCTGGACGGCGACCCGCCTGCGGTGGTAGCCGGCCCAGGCCCTCGGTCTGCAGTACATAAGCCAGCGGTCACGGACCTCGTCGTAGACGAAGTTGTTGTGGGTGTCGCTGTGGTAAGGGATGGCGGGACGGCTGCACAGACGCGTGAACGCCTTGCCATCGTCGGAATAGGAGACGAAGACCCCGCCCTTCTGGTTGTGTATGGCGAGGAACCTGCCAGGGTACCTGTCCGGCCTCGGGTTGATGCAGACGTCGATCCCCTGGGTCTTGTCGGTGCCCAGCCTTATGCAGTTATTGCGCGTATCCCCAT
The DNA here is from genome assembly GCA_964460695.1 of Hadarchaeota archaeon (SeqCode). Classification (GTDB taxonomy): domain Archaea; phylum CAYQAE01; class CAYQAE01; order CAYVLA01; family CAYVLA01; genus CAYWSC01. The sequence continues at coordinate 886 of CAYWSC010000356.1, read as the reverse complement.
CGTACTTGAAGACGCCGAGCTCCGGCTTTGTCCAACTGATGCCGTCCCTGGACTCGGCATAGCACACGTTGTACGAGAAGGGCATGTTTTTCTCGTAGGCCTCCTTGTTCCAGACGGAGTACCACATCATGAACTTTCCCAACTCGGGGTCGAAGAGGACGGTTCCCCCCAGGTAGGGGCCGGTTCCCTCCCACGGCCTGTTTCTGACCAGGAGCGGGTTTTTCGGGTGTCTGTGCGGCCTTCTGACGAAGCGCTCCACCATCCAGTAGTCCTCCACGACGCGCCTGTCGCACAGAAAGAACGGACCCTTGGCAGCAGAGACTCTGTGGGTCCAAGACGGGGTAGGGGGCATGGAGCCGGCCAGAGAGACCGCCCTGATATCTCTTCTGCCGTACTCTGGAACATAGTTAGGCGCAAATTTACAAGGCTGAAGAGAAAACAGCTCCGGGGATCACGATGAAAGTGCGACGAGGCCCTCTCCCCGAGCCGCATAGGCTCGAAGAGAAAGACGATCTGCCCGATCCGTTCACCTTCCTCAGCGGCGAAAAGGTGCTGAACCGCAGGGACTGGGAGGATAGGAGGAGAGAGATCAAGGAGATCTTGTGCTTCTACGAGTACGGACACATGCCCGAGTCTAGGGACAATGTCTCGGCCTTGAGGTCGGATGAGAGAAGGATACTCGGCGGTGCTGCGGTTGAGAAGAAGGTGCTGCTTAGAATGGGGGCAGGGAAGGGGGTGCGGGTACGGGTCCTCATAACCGCTCCCCAGGGTAGGGGCCCCTTCCCAGCCGTAGTCAAAAATGATGTCGCGCTTGGGGCGGTCCCGGTAGTCCGGGAGGCGGTTGAGCGGGGGTATGTCCTTGTCGAGTTCCTGAGGCACGACGTGG
>CAYWSC010000355.1:0-2412 GCA_964460695.1 Hadarchaeota archaeon (SeqCode) | reverse complement strand
CACCTATACAAGGCTGAGTTCTTTCAGCCTCTCGAGATTCCCCAGGTAGAAGCCCTGATCCAGGAGCGTCCTTTGTAACTCCTTCACGTCCAGCTCCCTCGGCGACACTCCGCTCCTCGAGCATAGAGCCGCCGCGGTTCCGCCGGCCTGGCCCATGTGTTTCACGGCCATCCTGTTCCTAAGGAGGGTATCAGGTTTGCCGGAGGCGCTTCTACCCACGGCCAGCAGTCCGTCGATCCGCTTCGGAACCATGACCCTGTAGGGAACCTCGGCCCACCTGCACTCCCCCTCCTCGCAGGTGTGCCTCAGTGCCCTGAACTCGCCGTACAGGTAGACGACATCGTCGAACTTCTTTGCAGACCTGCAGTCGTCCATGGTTAGGGTGTACTCACCCTCGATACACGGCCCTCCCCTCGCGCCCAGGAAGGGTGCAGTGACCAGGACGTAGGCCCTCTCGAAGCCTGGCATATATCTCCTGTAGACCTGCACGGTCTCGAAGATGTACAGCCTCAGCCTCGATTCAAGTGCCGATACGTGTGCGGCGTTGCCCATGTCCAGTTCTTGGGTTCTCTCCACAGATGCGTGTCCCCAGGCGAGATTCTCGCCGGGTATTCTCCCAAACCCAATACTTGTAGCGAGCCTCCTGCCGCCGATATCGATTTCCTGCCGCGAGTAGCTTCCCTCCTCCCAGGCTCTCCTCATGAAGGTGAGGATGCTCGAGCGGGAGTACTTCTGGGCCTTCTGAGCGCCGAGCGCCTCCCTCGCCCAGGAGACGTCTTCAGGGCTTGGGGCGTGCCTCTTGTCATAGGCATCGAAGGCCTCCCAGTCGATGCCGCCCAGGATGAACGACATCCCCACGCCGCTCGGGGAGTGGCCGTCGATCTCGCGGTATTCGTCTCTGGGGTAGAGGATGGGCGCCCCGGCCCTCCTCGCTACATCCGCCTCCCCGGTGGCGTCTATCGTGACGTCGGCTAGGACCGCCTGCCTGCCGGACTTGTTCTCCACGAACAGCCCCACCACCCTGTTGCCCTCCATGACCGGGTCCGATGCGTAGGCGGAAAGCATCAAGTCGACTCCCCTCTCCACAAGCATCTTCAGCATGATGTACGAGGCGATGTTGGAGTCCCTGGGGAAGTGGCACTCGCTGAACGGCGGGACGCAGCCGCCTCCGCTGGCGGCGTGCCTCTCGATGAACTCCTTCGGAAGCCCCATGAAACCCGGGTAGGTGCCCGACATATACGGCGCCCTCGGGTGCGGTTTTCCCGAGGCCAGCGTACCCTTGCAGATCATCCCTGGCCCTATGTTCCCGCCGACGACCCCGAACCGGTCCACGATCAGCGTCCTGGCTCCGTTCTCGGCGGCAGCGAGGGCCGCAAATACCCCCGAGACGCCTGCGCCGGCGACGACAACGTCGTATTTGCCGGCCACCGGCACCTTCTTCTCCGGCTCCACAACGTAATCCATGAGATTCTCCCGGCGCCGAACCTCCTCGCCCGGATAAAAATGTGGGTAGTGACGAAATCGCCTAGTGTTTCGAGTCCGAACAGCTGCATGGTGTGGTCGGGAACACTACCAAGGAGACCGCGCTTGGTCGCTCCCAAGAAATTCGCGAACAATCCGGAATGTCTCTGAGCGGGTTGCCTGCATCCCGTCCAGAGCGCAGGTCCTAGCTGACCCTTACCAGCACCGTCACGTTGCCGAATGGCTCGCCGTCAACTATGAAGCTTCCCTCACGAACACCAGGCGGTATCGCCGAGCGGTTGATCCTCACCGTGAGGACCTCCTTGTTCGTGCTCACAGCCCCCTTAAGGGGGCTGACCTCGATCCATGGCGACTGAATCTTCACACTCCACTTAATGACGCCGGTCCCGTTGTTGGCCACGGTCACCGACCCTTCGTCCTGGCCCACGGGGAACTCGAGGACGCTTGGCTTGACCACCAGTACGTGCTTCATCACGCTTATCTGTAGCAGTATTAGAGAGGCGAGCAGGATCCAGAAGAAGTACCAGACGGCCCACTTTCGCCGTGGAACAGTCAGCCCCCAGCGCCTGAAGAGAAGGGGGAGGAGAATGAGGGGTATGAGGAGTGTGAGGAGAAGCGTTAGAACTTTGGACTCCATGTGATTTCGATCCCCCGGCTCCAATATTAATGAAAGGTCTGCACTACCGCTGCACGCCCATGATTAGCTCTCTAGCAGCCTCTAAGGCAGACTCGCAGTCGAGGCACCTGCCCGCGCCGCGGCCGATATTGGGCTTTCCCCCGCCACCACCACCCAGCTTCTTCGAAATGGTTCTAGCCATATCACCCGCATTGATGCCGGCAGAGACAGCCGTGGATCCGGCAGCCGTCGCAACATAGGCCCTATCCTCCGCCCTGTTACGTGCAATCAGGACCACGACCCTGTTGTCACGG
>CAYWSC010000354.1:0-2412 GCA_964460695.1 Hadarchaeota archaeon (SeqCode) | reverse complement strand
ACCATAGAGGATTTCTTCGTCAAGAACGGTCATACCAGTATTGAGCGCTATCCGGTACTGTGCAGGTGGTTCCCGTCGCTGTACTTCACGGCGGCCAGCATCGTCGCCTTCTACCGACAGGAACACGGCCACGTCTCCTTCGAGATGCCTGCAAACCCCCTCATAATTCCCCAGAGATGCCTGAGGTTCGTGGACATACCCAACGTCGGCGTGACTGGCAGGCACTACACGGGCTTCGTGATGATAGGGCAGCACTCCATCAATGATGGGAAGAACGGCTACTGGAAGGACGAGTGTGTGGCCTATGACCAAGAACTGCTTGAAGGCCCCCTTGGAATCCCGGAGGAGAAGATAGTCTGGATGGAGGACGTATGGGTCGGGCCAAGCGCCTTTGGGGCGTCGCTGGAGTACTACGTGGACGGCCTGGAGCTTGGGAACGCGGTGTTCACCGAGTTCCTGGGCACCCCCGACAACTACGTGAGGATGAAGCAACCAGTCATAGACATGGGGGCTGGCCTGGAGAGGTTTGCATGGCTTTCCCAGGGAACCCCGTCGGGATATGAGGCCGTCTTCGGCGACCTGGTCAAGAAGATGAAGGCGGAGTCCGGAATTGACTACGACGAGGACCTCTTCCTCTCCTATTCAAGGCTCGCCGGCTCGATGGACTACTCGGAGGTTGCCGACATATCGAGGGTGAAGGCAGACATCGCCAGACAGCTCGGCCTCGAGGTCGAACAGCTAGAGGTAGCGGTGAGGCCCTTCGAAGCCATCTATGCTATTGCAGACCACGTGGGCTCCCTCACCTATGCAATAGCCGACGGAGGACTCCCCAGCAACGTCGGGGGAGGCTACAACCTCAGGGTCATCCTCAGGCGGGCCCTCGCATTCATCGACGAGTTCCAGTTCCCCTTCGACCTGGTCGACGTGTCTTCCTGGTACGCAGAGCAGATGTACCCCATGAGCCCAGAGCTAAAGGAACGCCTCCCTGAGATTTCGAGGATACTGGAGGTGGAGGAGAGAAGGTACAGGTCGGCCCTTGCAAGGGCACGGAGGAGGGTGTCAACCCTGCTCAGGAAGCGATCTAGCTTCGACACGGATGAGCTGACCAGGCTCTACGAGTCCGAGGGCATCACCCCCGAACTGATACAGGAGGCCGCACGCAGAGAGGGCAAGAAGGTAGAACTCCCGACCGACTTCTACAGCCGGACCACCGGGAGGCACATGAAGCCACAGGAGGAGGCAGAGGAGAAGAGGATCACGGGGATAGAGGACCTGCCCGCCACCGAGCTGGGCTTCTACCGGGATGACAAGAAGATGGAGTTCGAGGCCAAGGTTCTCAGAATCCTGCCTGGGGGGCTCGTGGTTCTAGACAGGACCTACTTCTACCCAAGATCCGGCGGCGAGGAACCTGACCACGGGACCATGAACGGATCCAGGGTCGTCGATGTCGACAAGGTGAGCAACATCGTCATCCACAAAGTGGAGAATCCCTCGTTTCGGGAGGGGGAGGTGGTACACTGCACGATCGACTGGGAGAGGCGAAGACAGCTCACAGTCCACCACACGGCTACCCACATTGTGAACGCCGCGTGCAGGGAGGTCCTTGGGCAGCACATATGGCAGGCCGGGGCATTCAAGGACGTCGACCTCGCCAGACTTGACGTGACGCACTACGAGAGGATCGAGCCGGATCAGCTCAGGAGGATCGAGGAGCTCTCGAATCAGATCATCAGCAGGGGCATTCCGGTCCACAAGGAGTTCATGCAGCGCGGCGAGGCAGAGGCGAAATTCGGGTTTAGGTTGTATCAGGGAGGGGCCCCTCCCGGAAGGGTCATAAGGGTGGTGAACATCGAAGGGGTCGACGTAGAGGCGTGCGGCGGCACCCACCTCGACAACACCAGAGAGGCCGGCCTCCTAATAATCCTGAGGAGTGAGAGGATTCAAGACGGGATATGCAGGCTCGAATTCGCCGCGGGCGACGCCGCCCTACGCCGGCTCCGGGAGAAGAGAGACCTGCTCTCCGAGGCGTGTGGGATACTGAGGGTCGAGGAGGACAAGCTTCCCTCGACGGTGAGGAGGTTCTTCGAGGAGTGGAAGCGACGCGGAAAACAGATAGAGCGGCTGCGCTCCTCCCTGTCCAAGTTGCTGGCAGAGCGGCTCGAGGAGAGGAGTTGGCGGTTCCGCTCGCTCGAGGCCATAACCGAGATAATCGACGAGACGGATCCTGAGGTGGTCTCAGCAGTAGCTCAGGGGTTGTGCCGTGACAACAGGGTCGTTGTCCTGATCGCACGTGACCGGTCTGAGGATAGGGCCTATGTTGCGACGGCTGCCGGATCTAAGGCGGTTTCCGCCGGCATCAACGCGGGCGAAATGGCTAGGACCGTTTCCGAGAAGCTGGGCGGCGGCGGTGGG
>CAYWSC010000353.1:0-2414 GCA_964460695.1 Hadarchaeota archaeon (SeqCode) | reverse complement strand
CCCAGAACGCCCTTCTTCCTAGGCCTGCCTCTACCTCCGGGCCGGGATGTCGCCGACTGGCGGAGCGACGGAGCGACGGAGCGACGGTGGAAGCAAAACGACCAGCCAGAGAAGAAAGAGGAGAAGCAGTATCTCGCAACTCCTGAGGGAGTACCGAACGAATATCCGAATATCCGCGCGGTAGCGGGGCAAAAGGTTATACATTAGCAGTTATAACAGAGTGCTGGCGTCCCAGGGGCAAGATCTCGGTTCCGTGTATGCTAGGTTTCTTGCTGGAACTCTATGTATGCCGCCGCATGTGAATGGACATCGTTGATTCTGCGTATCCACCAATAGCACAAGTAAGCCCGGACCTCTACTCTGCAGGGCTCATTCACCGTCAATGTCACATCGTGAACACGTCGAATCATCGGTAGCCAAACCTGACTCGAATAGTTCCAGACACACGCTCTTCCTCGAATCTCCCGGCACGGCAGGGTCTGGGGTTCAAGTCTAAGAGACACCATCGAAATATGAGGCCCAAGAGGCACCGCCTCGATAACCACGAGGCCGTCCCTGAAGGGCAGTCCCCAGTTCATGCCTATCACCGAGAGGTCGTGCTCACCAATAGGAAGTCTTATTCTGGCGCCATCCCTGAGTTTTTTGGAATCCACCACGAGGCCGACCTTCCCATGTGGAAGTACCAGATAAAGGGAAATAAGAACGACAATCATAATGATGATGAGCGTTGTCTTTCTCTTCATTGGAAGTCACACTTCAATAGAAGACGAGGTGAAGAGTGTAGTGACATGGTAAACCGGACAATCTCTCGCGGCTTTTTTGGGTTCTCCACTCAAGAATGTTGTCCTCTGGTTCTTGATGGATGCTTTGCTAACTGGAGAATGCTCTTGATTCTTCTTGTTGTGTTTCCTTCGCACATTTCAGTCATGAAATCTCTTCAACATTCGCTAGGTGAATGGCTTAGACCAGGATAGCGGGCTTGCCTGCTTGTGCTTGTGCCTAGGGTAGGCTTTTGAAGCGGGCTAGGCCTCTTTCTTTCTCTACTGTCCTAGCTCTGCCTTCGTCTTTGACTTTGGCTTGTTCTGCTCTCTGTGCAGGTGTGCAGGGGTCATGCCCAGCTTTGAGTGGTACCTGTCCACGTTGTACTGTCGCCGGTACTCTGAGAGCTTTCTTTGCAGGTTCTCGGGGTCTTTGAACCAGAAGAGGTCCAGGCACTCGTCGCTCAGGATCCGGATGAATCGTTCAACCATGCTGTTATCGTCAGGATGCCTAGGTAGAGACCCGTGATGTTTGAGAACTGCTCCAGATGCGTGCACCTCCTGCTGTCGTGTCAAGGATCACCAGGATCGCCTGGTAACGATCTCGTATCTCAGTCCCTCGATGTAGCCTGGTGTTGTGTTCCTGTAGACCTCTGCATATCTCCAAAGAATCAACCCCACCTCCCACTAGTGCCTTCCAAGACAAACACGTCCCGGAGGTGAGATTCTCTTCGTCTGCCATCCCATTACCTATTACCCCCAGGTTTTCGAGTAGGCTGTGAAGGGGTGCACTGAGAAGACCGCCCTGTCCACCCATTTGGGATATTTGGAGTGTTGTTGCCCGGCGTGGAGACAGCAGGTCAAAACCTTGGTCTAGGGCCCCCGGTTTAGACAGCAGGGGGTACCCTTCAAACTTGCCTTGTGGAGGCAAAAGACTCCCCGCCTCTCGGCCTAGGGCTGTAGCTTCAGGGCTTCCAGGCTCCACGGTTTCACCAGTTCATCTCCTGAACTCGGTGCTTCCCACCTCTCTGTACAGTCTCCGCCTAACCATCAGGGTCCAGACTAGGAGGCCACAGATCATGCATGTGGCGGTGACTACCAGCCACTCAGAGAGGTAGACCCATAGAAGAGCGTCTTTCTTTACCTTCTCTGATATTAGTTCGGCCTCATCCATGAGGTCCGATGCTTTCTCGGCGGCCTGCAAAGCCTTGTCGAACTCCTGCTCAATGTAAGAATTCGAAGCATCCGCCTTGGCCTTGTCAACTTCTTGGAGAGCGAGAAGTATCCTCTTCGGGTTTGCGCCGAATCGGTCCACGAAGTCTATCAGAGAGGAGATGATCATCCTCCGGTACGCCAGCGTCGCTAGCCGGGTTCTGACGGTGTGAACTAGGTCGAGATCCATCGGTATCGACCTCTTGGAGCAGTAGAGCATCAGGTTTGTCGCGAAGTCGGGTAGGTACTCCCATTCAAGGAAGAGCCAGCCCCCGCCAAGCGTCCAGTCACCCGTCATTGCGAAAACCGTGCCGTTCCGATAATCCCAAGTCGAGAAGAACGGATTCTCCCAGCCAGCATAGGTGCGTCCTGCCATTATGATGCTTCTTGCCAGTAGCTTGGCGCCAGGCCTCAGCTCCACAATGTTGCTCGAGTAGTCCTTCA
>CAYWSC010000352.1:0-2414 GCA_964460695.1 Hadarchaeota archaeon (SeqCode) | reverse complement strand
CCAGTCGAAGATGACGCCCATGCTCTTGCCCCTTTCCTTCAGCAGCATCTCGTAGGCTTTCGGCGCGCTTCTCCAAGGATATCTATGCGTGACCATGTCCCCCACGCTCATACGTCCGCTAGCAAGAAAGTCGTAGAAGAGCTCGAGATCCCTCGCAAGCGTCCATTGGTTAAACGGCGTCTCAACGGGGGTCCGAATCGAGTTATGGGCACCGATGATGCGCAATCCAAGTCTGTGGACCTCGTCGTGGAAGTCCACCTCCACCGGGCCTCTAGGCGAGCCGAGCAGCAGGAGCCTTCCCCTCTCCTTCAATAGCCGAAGCGCCCAGGGTATGACTTTCTGGTTCCCCGTCACCTCGAAGACTACGTCGGCCATCCTACCCCTTGTCTCTTGCCTCACGGCATCTCTCGGATCCTCCTCCTGAACGTTGACAACCCTGTCGGCTCCGTGACGCTCCGCCATCTTGAGACGCTGAGGGGACAGATCCATGGCGATGACGGGGTATGCCCCTGAGAGGCGGCACAGCTGGAGGGCAAGTTGCCCAAGCGGCCCGACACCTATCACGACTACGCTTTCTCCGACTGAGACCTCCGAGAGCCTGACCCCGTTCAGCGCGATCTGGCCTAGGGTCCCGAAGACTGCTTCAGAGGGATCGAGTCCCTCGGGGACGCGATAGACGTGGTCGGAGCCTAGGACTTCGTGGCTGCAGTGCCCGGACCAGCTGAAAACGATCTCGCCTGCAGAGACCGAGCTGACCTTCTCTCCAACCGCCAGGACCCTGCCGACGTTCGAGTAGCCCGGAGGGAGTGGATACTTTACATACTCGGCCCAGGACGACTTTGCTGGAAAGTCGCCGGTGTAGGCCGTCATCTCGGTTCCCGTGCTGACCAAGGTGACTATAGTCTCGATCAGGACGTCTCCAGATCCTAGGTCAGGGATCGCCTCCTCTTCCAGAACCGCCCGGAGGGGCGCCTTGAAGACAAGTCGCCGTCGAAATGAAACCACGAGATCCGCCCCAGATCGATCTCCCTTCTCCACAACCTCTACAACACGGGTCAGGCTTCCTACTGCTCGCTTCTAATCCGTCTTGGAGTAGGCTTGGGCCATGCCTATGTACTGGTCCTGGGTGATGCCGCCCATGTGGTACAGGATGTGGCCGTCCACCCCCAGCTTTCTGGTCATCTGGATCTGTTCGAGTAGGGCCGTCGGCATGTCGTGTCCAGTTAGCTCTCTGTCCAGGACGTAGGCACCGAGGCCTATGTACGTCGGGACCTCTAGAGGTGATAGGATCTCGAGGGTCTCAGTTGCCAGCCCGAGGAATCTGTAGATATCCTTCTCGTATATCATCGGGGCTATGTAGTCCAGGAGCCCGAGCTCGCACCAGCTCTTCCAGTCGGCACACATCGACCCTGCGCTTATCGAGTACGGAACCCTCGCCGCCACGGAGATCCTCAGCGAGCTTGTGTGCTTCTTTGACTCTTTGACGATCTCCTTCAGGAGGCCTGTTAACTTGTCCGTGTTCCAGGACATTCGCTCTTGCCGGTCTTTTGGGGCGTGTTCCTTGCAGTAGTCGCAGAAGCATATCATGGGGTCTTTGGGCCAGCGGTGGTAGACGAAGCAGTCCTCAAGGTTGAATCCGTCCAAATCGTACTCGGAGAGGATTGGCTCTATCTTCTCGATGTTCCTTCTGACGGTCTCGGGGTTTGCAGGGCAGGCGGCGTACTCGATCTTCCCGCTCTCCAGACGCTGCATCAAGGACTTGTCACCGTCCACGCTCGCCTCGTTGAGGAAGAAGATCCATGCGTGAACCTGGATGCCGAGCCTGTGGGCCTCCTTGATCATCGGCTCCATGACTTCTCGCCAGTAGGAGGGGTCCGAAACCGGGCCGGTGAGCCAGGGAACCTTGGGCAAGAGCAGATTGATGCCGTGGCGGTGGGCCTCCTGAGCTATCTCTTTTCCTCCCATCGCAAGGCAGGTCGAGTCATGTATCCATACTCCCCTTGTCTCTTCCATGGCGGGCGGGCGTCGGGTGGCGAATATATCTGTTTACCCCTCGTGTTTCGTGTTTCAGCGGTAGAGTCAGGCCACTCCGAGGCCTAGAGGGAACAGATATTAGGGCCAAGGTCCCGGGCTCTCTAATCCAGGGGGGTTGGGTATGGGAGTTGGGTGGGCTGCGACCACGCCGCCGGCACTTGCAGTGGGAATTGTCGTCATGATCGTGGTTGGTCTCATCGCCTGCTACGCAATACTGCGGAAGGCAAGCAGGGAAGAGGCCAAGGGTGAATAGTACGCCCTTTGAGGAGGTGTCGGGCAGTCACCTTCACTGGAGTTCCTCGCTCATCTGCCCCACTAGCTCTGTAAGCCTCTGGAGGCGTTGGCGCAGCTCCCTGTTCTCCGCTTCGATCTTCTCCTTC
>CAYWSC010000351.1:0-2414 GCA_964460695.1 Hadarchaeota archaeon (SeqCode) | reverse complement strand
CGAACGTGGAACATATAAGAACGTATGTCCACTAGCTGCGAGGCTGATAGCATGACCACGAAGAGCTTCCTGACGGGAGAACCACCGGAAAACGCTGTCCTCCTCTTCAACGGGAAGGATCTGAGCAACTGGGACTCGAGAAAGGGAGGACCGGCGCGATGGGACGTCACGGACGGGGTTATAACCGTGGTCCCGGGGACCGGGGATATCATATCCCACGAGAAGTTCACAGACTTCTTCCTCCACCTGGAATTCATGGAACCAGATATGCCGGAGGCTACCGGCCAGGCAAAGGGGAACAGCGGCGTCTACCTGCAGGGGAGATACGAGATACAGGTTCTCGACTCCTACGGCATCGAGCCTCCCGGACGCGGCGACTGCGGAGCCATCTACGACCAGTTTGCCCCCCTTGTGAATGCCTGTAAGCCTCCTCTACAGTGGCAGACCTACGACGTGGTCTTCAGGGCCGCGAGGGTGGACGAGTCGGGCAACGTCATCGAGCAAGCCAGGATAACTGTATTCCACAACGGCATAGTCATCCACAACAACGTCCAGGTCCTCGGGCCGACCGGGGGTGCCCTTGACCAGAATGTCGCCGAGCCCGGTCCCCTGCTTCTGCAGGACCATGGGAACCTAGTCAAGTACAGGAACATATGGATCGTCCCACTGCCGTTGAAGGGCGCGGACAAGTACTAAGAAAAGCCTGGAAGGCTACTGTCCCCGCCAGACGCGCCTGGCAAACTCCTCTAGGATTGCGCCTAGCTCAGCTGGCCTTTCGAGCATTACGTTGTGCCCAGCCCCAGGGACCTCCCGATACGTTGCACCCAGCATGCGGGCCAACCTCCTCTGAGCCTTGGGACGGATAGCCGAGTCTTTCTCCCCTGCCACAACCAGTACGGGGACGTCGATCTCCATTCCCTCGGCGAGAAGCGGTTCCCCTGCGGTTTTCTTCAGCACAGATGCCAGTACGTCCGTCGAAGACCTCGCCGACTCAGCCCTAACAAAGTCGAGGAGCTCCTGCTTGGGATCTGGGCCGAACATTCTGGGCGTGATGAGCCTAGAGGCCAGAGGCCTCCACTTCATCAGCCCCCTCATGATGAGGGCCGAGGCGGGTGAGGGTATCCTCCCCGCGGTTCCAACCAGGACGAGTCCTGCGCTCCGCGGGCTGGCAGAGACCCTCGCCGCCACAACCCCTCCGAGGCTGTGACCCACCAGTATGAAGCCGTCGAGTTGTAGGTGCTCGATCAGCTCCCTCACGTCTTCGGCCATTCTCTCTACCGAGAAATCCAGATCGCCCTGCTTCTGCGAGTCTCCGTGGCCCCTGAGGTCAAGGGCAACGGTTCTGTATTGCTCGGAGAGCCGTTCAATCTGGAAGTGCCAGAACCTCCTCGTCGCGGCCCAGCCGTGGATGAAGACGAAGGGGTGCCCAGATCCTACGTCGTCGAAGGAGATCAAGACGCCATCGCTGGTTACGAAGCTCCCCTGAGCCATCTTCTCCATTAGAGCTTAGGGATGATAGAAAAAGCCTACTCTGACAGGTCCCGTTCTATCCGGGCGAGGTGGCAAAGCCTCCGAAGCAGCAGTCCAGCCCTTCTTAGGCCTGTCGGCTCCAGCGCGCTGATTCGAATCTTGCCTCCCCGCAAAGACACAACTCCCCTTCCAGATCCGGATCTTCTCAGGAGGGACAGGACCGTTGGGTCCTGCGGGCGTCCCGTCTCCACCACATGGGTCGCATCGTCGACAAAGCCAGCAGCCTCTCTCGACTCATCTTCTTCGCTGTCCAGGCTCGCGTCGGAGGGCGAGAGCATGTCGGGTATCTCCGAGTCGGCGAGAAGACGCAGCAGCCTTGCTGGCTCCTCGCAGACGACATATGCGTCCATCTCCTCGGTGGGAAAGCTGGCCTGGGCTGAGAGGAGGAGAGACCTCCACTCCCAATCCCTCGAAGCCTCATCTTCGATGAAGAAGTTGAATCCGCATACGCCGTCTGCCCCAGCCCTCCTCGCCGCCTCGGTCAACTCGAAGTACTGGCTGGGACGGGAGAGGAATCCCCTCATCAAGAGGAGGGCGACTCTTCTGGCACCTGCCCTTCTCCACCGCCGGATCATGTACCCTGCCTGGCGCGGGTCAACCCCGTAGTAGAATGGGAAGACGGTGAGGCGTTCACCGAGACGGGCCACCTCCCGGAGAAACTCGTCGTAGAAGTCGAGGGGATCGAAGTTGGCGATGGACGGACAAGGCGTGTAGAACCAGACACCTGCATCCTCCCTATACGACCTGGCTCGACGCAGGATACGCCTCCACTTGTCCGCGAAGCAGAGGCCCCAGAACCTGGCCCTCTCCCCCTGGGTCGCCCGATCCGCAGGCTTTCCGAATTCGGCTTGGAAGTCCCTTGTCTGCTGGATTCCATACCAGTA
>CAYWSC010000350.1:0-2424 GCA_964460695.1 Hadarchaeota archaeon (SeqCode) | reverse complement strand
GCGTCAACATAGGCATACGCTTTGCTCGGTATCCCTTCTGGTCGCGGCGAGGGGTTCTCGTGGGTTGTCTCCCAGGTCAGCCTATACTTGTAGCCGAAGGTCTTAAAGTCTAATGGCCTATACCAGATCAGTCCGCTGCTCGACTTACAGGTATCCACAGCGAACCCCAGCTCGATGAGCTCCTCTCTACCGATCCTTTCAGCCTCGTCCTGCGAAATCCTCGGTGTCACCGGTCTCGAGGCAGACTCGTCCAGGACAACCCAGGTGTGTCCAGCCCATACGGGTAGCTCCCCCTCAAAACTGACACCTGCCAGGGCCTTAACCGGGATTCCTCTGAGCTCGTGGAACCACCAGATAGTGTTGCCATCGTGGGAGAATTCTGGCTTTACGAGTTCTATCTCCCCTTTGGGCCAGCCAAGCAGCTTCAAGACCTGTATTGACACATCCTTCTTGCTTCCACTGAGTCCCCGGGCAAAGCTCAGCCCATTGTGATCAAAGATGCCGAGCACTTCTCCCTTTCTCGCGTCGATGAATATGCCCGCTGTAGGCGGTGTAGATATCTCCCATTCCAGAAGCGGACCGTCCTCCCGTAGCCGGATCCTGGGTTCGGAGGGAAAGGAGACCAGCTTGTACGCTATTTCCAATGCCTCCTCCCTGCTTATAGGAGGTTTCTCTACTGTATCATTCACTTCTCTGGAGATGTACCAGCCCATCAGAGAAAGTGCTTTCTCCGAGGGGTGTCTCGGTCCTCCCGATCCTTTCTTCCTTGCTGTATGTATGCTATATGTCCCTATTACGGTAGCCGTAATCAACAGTACGGATATTCCAGCCAGTATCTTACGCTTCATGATATCAGCCCACCGGTACCAGGCAGCCTGGAGGGGCTAGACTCGCATAACTCCCATAATCCCAGGTATCTGGGAGCTGTGGTTCTCATCGAGAGTACCTCGCCTTCTAACTCGCCTTTTATCTCGCCTTTTACGTCGAAAGCCGAGATTAATAAGGGTGGGGCTGGAGTATCGGTGGACGATGCTATGGATCTCCTCGTCGATCTGGACGGGACGCTCGCCGTGCCGGCGCCTCGGCCCTACATAGGGCCGCCGGACCTCTCCACGGTTGCCGCGATAAGCCAGCTAGCCATGAGGGGGTACCGCCTCGTGCTGTACACGTCGCGGCCGCCGGAGGAGGAGCCCGAGATCCAGCGGTGGTGCCGCCGCCTCGGCCTCCCCGTCGCCAGGGTGGTCTGCGGCAAGCCGCAGGGCATCCTGATAGACGATTTGTCGATCAGCCCGCTCGACATCTCGGGCCCCGGGGAGCTCGTGCTGCGCGTCTAGGAACTTGCCAAGAGGCTCGGAGAGATCAGAGACCTCTACCGGCTGGGGATGAGGATTGCCAGGGACACAGCGGACACAGCGGACATACCCTAGGTATGTCACGCGCGAGGAGTTCGAAAAGATGTTCCCGCACAGGGTGGCGCTGACCAATCCTAGGGACTACGTGCTCTTCCTCTGTGTGTTCTCCCTCTGGCTGCGCAACACGGAGGCGCGGACACTCAGGCTCAAACATTTCAAGCAGGTGAAGGTAGTGAAGGAGGCCGAGGAGGCGGATGGAGACGTGTACCTAGAGGTCCGCGGCAAGGGGGCGAAGGACCGGACGGTCTGGGTGCCCCCCGAGGTCTGGGAGATGATACAGCGCTACGCGAAGAGCCAGGGGATAAGGAAGAGCGACTGGCTCTCCCCTCCCGGAAGGGCGGGCCCCTCTCGGCGCGGCACGTCGCGGAGCTGTGCCGTAGGTATGCGAGGGCCTCCGGGATCGAGGACTGGGAGAGGATACATCCCCACTCCTTGCGCCACGGATTCGGCGTGGCGCTGGCCGAGCAGGGCGTCTCCGCGGCGGTGATCCAGAAGCTGATGGGGCACTCGTCGATGACGACGACCCAGATCTACACGGATATGAGGCCGTTGGACGCCGCCAGGGCGATGCGTGCCGCCCGCTTCTCGCCCTTCGGGATCCAGCATCGGGAAGCCCGAGCGGAGTGATGGAGAGTGATGGATACGGATAGGGATAGGGATAGGGCTGTCGGTAGGGATAGGGATAGGGATAGGTGGCTGGGGCTGCTCCGGCCCTACGTGGCCTTGGCATGCGTTCTCGCAGCGATAGTGGCGGCCGCCGCCCTCTCCTGGCTCTTCCTCACCGAGTTGGGAGGGAACAAGAGACCAGACGGGCCAGGAGGAGACGGCGAGGGAGGAGCCGTCTGCCTCATCGCCGTCGAGGCCGAGACGGATCGAGAGGCCTACCTGGTCGGGCAGAGGATCCGCATCGCCTCCTCCGTGACCAATGGCTCTGCCACCGTGTCAGCCGCCTACCTCTCATTGTCTTCTCCTCCAGATACAAACAGTCTTCGCTAACTCGATGATAAGCATG